>JBDKHE010000655.1:0-16992 GCA_039797805.1 Verrucomicrobiota bacterium | reverse complement strand
CGCGCCGAGGATGGCCACGCACTGGCCGGGCTTCACGTCGAGATCGACGTTCCGGACCACGGCTTCCGCCTCGGCGTAGGCGAACGAGACGTTCTCGAACCGCACCGCGCCCGTCAGCTTCGGACGACGGATCGCATCCGGGGCGGTCTTCACCTCCACCGGTGCGTCCAGGATCTCGAACACCCGGCGCGCACCGATGAGGGACTGCTGCACGCTGTTCACGATGGCCGCGACGTTGTTGACCTGTCCGGAGAACTGCTCGAGCAGTCCGGCGAACACGACCAGGCCCGTCCCGAGCGGCAACTGATCGTGGGCCACCAGCCACCCGCCGTAGCCCAGCAGCACCATCATGTTGATCCGGGTGAGGAAACCGACCGCGGGCGAGAACAGGCTCACGCGCCAGAAAATGTCCCGCTGCTGGTCGAAGCAGGCCTGGTTGGCGGCGTCGAAACGCGCCCGCGCCTCGGCCTCGCGCCCAAAGCCCTTCGTCACCTGCGCGCCGCTGACGCTCTCGGCGAGGATCTGCACCATCCGGTCGACGAGCGTGCGGTTGCGGTCGTAGGCGGGTTGGATGCGACGCGAAAACGCCGCCGACATCAGCCAGAGCAGCGGGGTGGTGGCCAGACAGGCCAGGGTCAGCGCCGGACTCAGGCTGGTCATGTAGAGGATATAGGCGGTCAGCGAGATCACCATGATCACGCTCTGGATCAGGACCTGGTCCACGAACATGCGCACCGACTGCACGTCACTCGTCACCCGCGTGATGATCGATCCGGTGTTGTTCGCGTCGAAGAACCGGAAGCTCAGGCGCTGGAGCTTGTCGTACACCTCGCTGCGCAGGTCGACCACCAGCTTTTGCTGCACCAGCTTGTTCACCGAGACCGCATAGGTGTAGTTGAGCACCGCCCGGACCAGCGCGAAGAGCAGGATCAGGCCGGCCAGCAGACCGAGCACCTCCAGCGGCGGTCGCTCCACGGGCAGCGTGAAATGCAGCTGGTTGTTCCCCAGCGGCGTGCCGTCGACCCGGTGGCGGATGTAATCGATGCCGAGCCCGGTGAAGCTCAATCCGCCGATGCCGAGGGCGAGCAACAACAACTGGATGCCCAGCACCTGCAGGCAGTGGAGCCGGTAGCGCCAGGCCAGGCCGAACAAACGGCGGACCAGCATCCGGTTGTCGGATGCCCGGGAATCGGGAGCGGCGGTCGCGCGAACGTCTGGCATGAAAAACCCACCGTACGCGGAACTTACACGCGTGCACTAAATAATTTCCGCCGATCCAAACCCGGCCGGAAACCCGTCGGGGCGGCCCGGGTGCGGAGCCGATTAAATCTTGCTAAGCCTGCCGCCCGGGACAGCCTCGCGTCGTTGGGTTGGTTGTTTGTTAGTATCTACCGCCACGGAGAATTGTCAGGTGAGCGTCAGTGTTCAGTGATGATTTGAAATCCGATAGCCGGGGACGGGCGGCAAGGGCAGCAGCATCAGCTCTCATCATCACATGTCAGAAAACTCCAAGCTCTACGTGGGGAACCTCCCCTTTGCCAGCACCGCGCAGGATCTTGAAGCCCTGTTCGGGCAGGTCGGTACCGTCAGCGTCGTCGAGATCATCTTCGACAAGTTCACCGGTCGTTCGCGCGGCTTCGCCTTCGTCACGATGGCAAACGGCGAAGAGGCCCAGCAGGCCGTGGAGAAGTTCCACGGACACCAGATCGAAGGCCGCGCCCTGGCGGTCAACATCGCCCGTCCGCGCGAGGAGCGTCCTCCCGGCGGTGGTTTTGGCGGTGGTGGCGGTCGCGGCGGCTTCGGCGGCGGTCGTGGTGGTCGCGGCGGTTTCCGCGGCGGTCGCGGCGGCGGCGGTGGCTACCGGGGTGATCGCGGCGGTGGCGGCGGCTATCGCGGCGAACGCGGTGGTGGCGGCGGCGAAGGCGGCTACGGCCGCGAGTAAGCCCTGCTTCGCAATTGATTTTCAGGCCGGACGTTTCGTCCGGCCTTTTTCATTTTGGCCGATAGGACCGATAGGACGAATAGGTCCTACAAGAACCGCCGCGCCCACGTCGGATCCGGCAACGGGGATGGCCGGTACTGACCGAACAGCGCATACCGTGATCGCGCCACCAGCCGGTAGCCGAAATCGCGCAATCCGCCGGGCAACACCCGCAGCCAGGTGATCATCCGCCAGCCACCCCCCACCACGGCCGCAGCCGCGAGGGCTCCATCCGTCCGCAACAAATAGGCACCCTGCACCGGCTTCTCCCAATCGGGGATGAACACCAGGGAATCAAAATCCTCCGTCGGCAATCCCTGCGCGCGCAAGTATCCCTGCGCCGCGGCCCCTTGCAGGGGCGCGTAATGCAACCGGCCAGCCCGGTCCGAGCGCAGCAGCAACCGCACGAGCCGGTTGCAGAGCCCGCAGTCGCCATCATAGAGCAAAACAGGTTTGGCCATGCCGGTTCAGAGGATCGTGCCTCTCAGAATGACGAGCGCCACCGTGAAATAGATGACCAACCCGGTCACATCGACCAGCGTCGCGACAAACGGCGCACTGGACGTCGCCGGATCAAAACCAAATTTCTTGAGGACCAGGGGCAGCATCGATCCCATCAGCGAACCCCAGAGCACGATGCCAACCAGCGCGGTCCCGACCGTGGTGGCCACCAGCAGATAGTGCTGCCCATAGATGCCACTGAACTGTGCCCAGAGCACAATGCGCACGAACCCGATGCTTCCGAGAATCAGTCCGAGCATGAATCCCGCCACCAGTTCCCGCCGCATGATGCGCCACCAATCCCGCAGCCGGAACTCCCCGAGCGCCAGGGCCCGGATGACCAGCGTCGCCGCCTGTGAGCCGGCATTGCCCCCCGAGCTGATGATCAACGGCACGAACAGCGCCAACACGACGGCCTTGGCTATTTCATCCTCGAAGTAACTCATCGCAGTGGCCGTCAGCATCTCCCCGAGGAACAACACCACCAGCCAGCCGGCCCGCTTCTTCACCATCTTGCCCAGCGCGATCGTCGTGTAGGGCTCATCGAGCGCCTCGCTACCACCGAGCTTCTGGATGTCCTCTGTCGCCTCGGCGGAGGCCACGTCGAGCATGT
This sequence comes from Verrucomicrobiota bacterium, assembly GCA_039797805.1. Classification (GTDB taxonomy): domain Bacteria; phylum Verrucomicrobiota; class Verrucomicrobiia; order Opitutales; family Opitutaceae; genus Lacunisphaera. The sequence goes on along the minus strand of JBDKHE010000655.1, from coordinate 13,897 downwards.
CGTCCGCCGTGACAATGCCGATCAGCCGCTGGTCCTGACCGGTCACCGGCAGCGCCACCCGGTCGTAGCGGTTGAAGACGTCCAGTGCCTTTTCCCGGTCATCTTCCGGATGCAGGGTCGCATAGTTGCCATCCATCAGCGCGCTGACCTTCGTCTCCGGATCGGACAGCAGGAAGCGACGCATCCGGACGTCATCGAGCAGGCGACCGGCGGCGTCCGTGACGTAGATCACGTTGAGGGTTTCCCGGTCGATCCCGTGGATCCGCACGTAGTCGAGCGCCTCCCGCACGGTCCACTCGGGTCGCACCGCGACATAATCAAGGGTCATCATGCGGCCGACACTGTGCTCCGGATAGGCCAGCAGGTCCTGGGTGATCTTGCGTTCCTCCGGATTCAGCAGGGCGATCAACTGCATCGCCAGGTCCAGCGGCAGCTCATTGATGAAGGCCGTGCGATCGTCCGGGGAAAGGGCGTTCAGCAATTCGGCGGACTGGGGCTGGGTCAGCGTCTTCAGCAGCCGTCGTTTGGTCTTCTGGTCCAGGTAGGAAAAAATGGCGGCGGCCAGCTCCTTGTTGCAGGTGCGGAAGAGGCCCGCGAGCAGGTCAATGGAAAGTTCCGCCAACAGGGGTGCCGCATCGGCGGCCAACCAGGGAGCCAGCCGGGCCTTCAGCCCGGCAAAGTCTTTTTTGGCGAGCAAGGCCGTCACCTCCGCCTTGAATTGCTCTGACTGGATGGACATCCGCCTTTCAATAGGGGCTGGTCAGCTCAACGCAACTGCCGGGTGGCAGCCGGAGGGCCCTTGACATCAGGAAACTGGCAATACTATAATAGTTTCCTAATCCTCCATGCCCGCCTCCGCTCCAGTTTCCGCACCGGCCGCCAGCAATCCGACAGCAGACCGCATTGTCCGCCAGGCCCGGGAACACTTTTTCGCTCACGGCTATTGCCGGTGCACCATGGATGAACTCGCCACCGAACTGGGCATGAGCAAGAAGACGCTCTACGTGAATTTCCGCAGCAAGGATGAGATCATGCAAGCGGTGCTGGAACAGTTTGGCGCCGAAGTCCGGTCCGAGGCCGAGGCCCTGTTCGCCAACCGCCGGTTGAATTTCGCCGAAAAGCTGCACGCCTTTGCCGAAAGCATGATCGCGCGTCTGGCCCGGCTCCATCCGAGCACGCCGCGTGAGCTCCAGCGCTTCGCCCCCCACCTGCACCAGCAGCTGATGGACATCCGCCAGCGCAACATTCCCTTTATCTTCGGCCGTTTCATCGAGGAAGGGCAGCAGGCCGGCAAGGTGCGGCCGGACATCGACAAGGCCTTCGCGATCGAATTTTTCCTGCAGGCCATGCAGGGCCTCATGCAGTCGGGGGCGCTGGAGCGGCATCGCCTGGCCCCGCGCGACCTCCTGCCCCGCGCCATCGATCTCTTTTTCGGCGGCCTCCTCACCCCCGCCGGACGCAAAGAATATGAAAAACTACCCAACTTCTGACCGCGTCGTTGCCGGCGCTTCCTTCGCGTGCCTGGCCCTCGCCGTCCTGCTGCTCGGCGCCTGCAACCGCTCCAACGGCCCCCGGTCCGGCGATCTCGTCCTCTCGGGCAACATCGAGGTCACCGACGCCCAGCTCGCCTTCAAGCTGCCCGGTCGCGTGGCCGCGCGGACCGTCTCCGAAGGCGAGCCGGTCACCGCCGGCCAGCTCATTGCCCGGCTGGACGATGACGAGCAGAAGGAAGAACTTGCCCTCCGCCGCGCTGATCTCGCCGCCACCCAGGCCATGCTGGCTGAACTGGAGTCTGGTTCCCGGCCGCAGGAGATCGCTGCCGTCGCCGCCACCCTGCACAGCGCCGAGGCCGAGCGCGAGCGCGCCGGCCTCGATTTCACCCGCCAGCAGGAACTGCTCGGCAAAGATGCCATCTCCACCCGCGAGTTCGAGGCGGCCCAGGCGCAACTCAAGGTCGCCGAAGCCCGCGTCAACGAGGCCACCGAGCGGCTGAAGCTGGTCCGGGAGGGCCCGCGCTCCGAGACCATCCTACAGGCCCGCGCCCGCGCCGACCAAGCCTCCGCCGCCGTGGCCCTCGCCCAAACCCGCTTCGACAATACCCGGCTGGTCTCGCCCCTCACCGGCGTCGTGCTCTCCCACAACATCGAGCCCGGTGAATACGTCTCCGCCGGCACCCCGGTGATGACGGTGGCCGACACCGCGCACATGTGGGTCCGCGTCTACCTGAATCAGACGGACCTCGGCCGCATCAAACATGGCCAGCAAGTCACCGTGCGCACCGACACGTTTCCCGACAAGACCTACACCGGCACGATCGGCTTCATCTCCTCCGAGGCGGAGTTCACGCCCAAGACCGTGCAAACCCCCAAGGAACGCGTGAAACTGGTGTTCCGGCTCAAGGTGGATGTCGCCAACCCCAACGATGAGCTGAAACCCGGCATGCCCGCCGACGTGATCATCGGATCCGCCTCCTGAGCGGTCCGCCCCCGGCCTTTCCGCGTCATGTCCGCCATCCGCACCACCGGCTTGCGTCGCACCTTCGGCTCCGTCGTGGCCGTTGAATCGCTCGACCTCGTAGTGGCCGAGGGCGAGATCTTCGGTCTGGTTGGACCCGACGGCGCAGGCAAGTCCACCACGATGCGCATGCTCTCCGGCATCTTGCCACCCACCTCCGGCCGCGCGGAGGTCGCCGGCCATGACGTCTCGCGCCAGCCCGAACGGCTCAAGGAACATATCGGCTACATGAGCCAGCGCTTCGGGTTGTATCCCGACCTGACCGTGATCGAGAACATCAATTTCTACGCCGACATCTACGGCGTGGCTGCGCGCGGCCGCGAAACCCGGATCGAAACCCTGCTCGGCTTCAGCAACCTCACGCCTTTCCGCCAGCGCCTGGCCGGCAATCTCTCCGGCGGCATGAAGCAAAAGCTCGGCCTGGCCTGCGCCCTCATCCACACGCCCCGCGTTCTTTTCCTCGATGAACCGACCAATGGCGTCGACCCCGTCTCCCGCCGCGATTTCTGGCGCATCCTCTATCAGCTCGTGCGCGATGGCGTGACGATCTTCGTGTCGACGGCCTACCTCGACGAGGCGGAACGATGCAACCGCCTCGCCCTCCTCCACGAGGGCCGCCTGCTCGGGGTCGGCACTCCGGCGGAAGTGAAGGCGATGATGCCCGGCGCCCTGCTGGAGGTGCGCACATCGGCTCCTCGCCGGGTCGCCGCCCTGCTCCGGGCCCAGCTGACCGACGCCACCGTCGGCCTGTTTGGCGACCGCGTGCATGTCGCCACACGCAACCCGGTGGAAACCGAGCGCCAGGTTCGCGCCCTTGTCACCAACGCTGGTTTCGATCTCGACACCCTGCGGGCCATCGAACCTTCCCTCGAGGACGTCTTTGTGTCCGTCCTCGCCACCAAGCCCGCCGCGGCCTCTTCGGCCAACGTGACCCCCTAGTCCGGCCGTCTCGCCATGCGCAACGAACCCGCCGCTTCCGCCGAATTCGTCGTCGAGGTCCAGAATCTCGAGAAACGCTTCGGTGCGTTCCGGGCGGTCGCCGGCATTTCCTTTGCCGTGCGGCGTGGCGAGATCTTCGGCTTCCTCGGCCCGAATGGCGCCGGTAAATCCACGACCATCCGCATGCTTTGCGGCCTCCTGGCGCCCACGTCCGGCACGGGCCGCGTGGCCGGCTTCGACATCGTGCGGGAGACGGAGAAGATCAAGACCCGCATCGGCTACATGAGCCAGAAATTCTCCCTCTACGACGAACTCACCGTTGAGGAGAACATCGACTTCTACAGCGGCATCTATTGCCTCCCTCCGGCCAAGAAGATCGAGCGCAAGGAATGGGTCCTCGACATGGCCGGGTTGCGCGACCATCGGCGCACGCCCACCGGCGACCTGTCCGGCGGTTGGAAGCAACGCCTGGCCCTCGGTTGCGCCATCCTGCATGAACCGCCGATTCTGTTTCTCGACGAACCGACCTCGGGCGTCGATCCCAACAGCCGCCGCCAGTTCTGGGACCTGATTTACACCCTCTCCGAGCAGGGCGTCACCGTCTTCGTCACCACGCACTACATGGAGGAATCGGAGTACTGCGACCGCCTGGGCATCGTCTACCGCGGCGAACTCATCGCGCTGGGCACGCCGCGTGAACTGAAAACCAGACACATGCCCGAAGCCGTCCTGGAAATTGACTGCGCCCGTCCGAACGAAGCCATGGCCATGGTCGAAAAGCTGCCGGAGGTGAAAGAGGTCGCGCTCTTCGGCAAAGGATTGCACGCGGTCGCCCCCGACGCCATCCGGGCCGAGCAAGCCATCCGCGAGGCCCTCGCCACCGCCCGGGTGCAGCTTGATCGCATCGAGCGCATCACCCCGACGCTGGAGGATGTCTTTGTTTCGCTCATCGAGGCGCGGGACCGGTCCAACGCCCCGCAGACGGAGGTCCACCGATGAACCTGCGCCGTCTTTGGGCCGTCGCCCGCAAGGAAACCATCCACATCCGGCGCGATCCCCGCAGCCTCGGTCTCGCCATCGGCATCCCGATGATGATGATCATTCTCTTCGGCTACGCCCTCACCCTCGACGTGGACCGGGTGCCCCTCGTTACCTGGGACCAGAACGGCAGTCCGCTGAGCCGCGATTACCTCGCCCGCTTCAGCGCGTCGCAGTATTTCGACTTCCGCGGCACGGTCGCCAACTACGGCGAACTCGAGCGCGCCATCGACACCCGTGAGGCCGCCATTGCAATTGTGATCCCGCCCGATTTTGCCGCCCGCCTTGCGGCGCGGCGCGCGGCGCCGGTGCAGGTCATGGTCGACGGCTCGGATGCCAACACCGCCGCTCTGGTGCTCGGTTACACCTCGGCCGTCTCGGTCGAGTTCAACCGTCAGATAACTCTGGAGCAGCTGCAACGCAGCACCGGCCGCGTCACCACCTCGCCGCTCGATCTGCGCGCCCGGGTGTGGTTCAACCCCGACCTGGAATCCAAAAACTTCATCATTCCCGGGATCATTGCGGTCATCATGGGCCTGATCGCAGCCCTCCTGACTTCGCTGACCGTCGCCGGCGAATGGGACCGCGGCACGATGGAACAGCTGATCTCGACGCCGGTGAAGCCCGGCGAACTCATTTTGGGGAAACTGCTCCCCTACTTCGCCATTGGCATGATCGACGTGCTCATCGCCGTGCTCATGGCGGTGTTCATGTTCCAGGTGCCGCTGCGCGGCAGCGTCCCGCTGCTCTTCGCCATGTCGGCCCTGTTCATCGTCTGCACGCTGGCGCAGGGCATCCTGATCAGCGTCCTGGCCCGCCAGCAGTTGCTCGCGAGCCAGCTCGCGATGGTTTCCACCTTTCTGCCGGCCTTTCTCCTGTCGGGCTTCACCTTCGCCATCGCCAACATGCCCGTGCCCGTGCAGGTCATCACCCATATCGTGCCTGCGCGGTATTTTGTGGCCCTGGTCAAGGGCATCTTTCTGCGCGGCGTCGGCCTGGAGGCCATGTGGCCGGATGCGCTGTTTCTCCTCGTCTTCGGGGTGCTCGTCACCGGACTCGCGATCACCAAATTCAAAAAGAGGCTCGGCTGAACATGTGGGAACGCATCGTCACCATGCTCCGCAAGGAGTTCCGCTCCGTCTTCCGCGACCCGCGCATGCGCATGGTCATCTTCGGCCTGCCGGTCATCCAGACGCTGATCTTCGGCTACGCGGTCACGCTCGACGTGCATCACGTGCGCCTGGTGGTCATCGACCATGACCTCACTCCCACCAGCCGCGCCTTCGTCGCGCGGTTTACCGGCTCGGGTTATTTCGATGCCATTCTGCACACCGACGACGACCTGGCGGCCCGCCGGGCCGTCGATGCCGCCGACGCCTCGGCCATCCTGCAGCTCAATGCCGGCTTTGAGTCCGGCCTCGCCGCGGGTCGGCCGACCGCGGCGCAGCTGATCGTGGACGGCTCGGATTCGAACACCGCCCGGCTCGTGCTCAACTACAGCGCGGTCATCGCCGCCGGCTATAACTCCGAACTCGTGTTGGAGCAGGCGCGCCGCCTGACCGGTCGCACGTTCGCGGCGGGGACGGTCGACCTCCGGCCGCGAGCGTGGTTCAACGCCGACCTCGAAAGCCGCAACTTCTACGTGCCGGGCATTATCGCGACCCTGGTCATGCTCGTCAGCCTCATGCTCACCAGCATGGCCATCGTGCGGGAGATGGAGGTCGGCACCATCGAACAGATCATGGTCACCCCCATCCGGCCGGTGGAGTTCATCCTCGGCAAGTGCGCCCCGTTCATCGTCATCGGTTTTGTCAATGTCTTCATGGTGACCGCCGTCGGGGTGTTCTGGTTCGATATTCCGATCCGCGGCAGCTTCCTCCTGCTGCTGTTCGGCACGGCGCTCTTTCTGCTCAGCACGCTCGGGATCGGCCTGTTCATCTCCACGGTGAGCCGGACCCAGCAGCAGGCGATGATGACCACCTTTTTCTTCTTTTTTCCCGCCATGCTGCTCTCGGGCTTCGTCTATCCCATCGCCAACATGCCGCCGGTCGTCCAGTGGCTCACGTTTCTCGATCCGCTCCGCTACTTCCTCATCATCATCCGCGGGGTGTTCCTCAAGGGCGTCGGCCTGGACGTCCTCTGGCCGCAACTGGCCGCCCTGCTCGCCCTGGGCCTCGGCGTCATGAGCTTCGCCGTGTCCCGCTTCCACAAGACCCTCGCCTGACAAAGTCACCCTTCTCCCGCCACTCCCATGAATAGCCTCCTCGTCACCACCTGCGCCTTGGCCACCCTGCATCTTTGCGCCCAAACCCCGGCCCCGCCCGCGCCCGACGGGGCGCGTGAAGCTGCCACGCTCGTGTCGCCAGGGCTGGCCATGGATGACTGCCTGGAAATTGCCGACAAGAATCAACCGCTGCTGGCGGTGGCCGCGGCCGGGGTCGACGCCGCGAGCGAAGCGGTCGGGGAAGCCCGGTCGCCCTATTACCCGCAGCTTGATCTCAGCGCCGGCTACCACCGCTGGCAGCGGCATGCCTTCCTCCCCTCGGGGTTGATCATCCCCGGGGTAGGGACTCCCGATTTGATCGGACCACTCAACGACTGGAACGGCGGAGTTTCGTCCCGGTTCACCCTTTTTGATTTTGGCGGACGTCGCGCCGGGGTCGACGCCGCGCAGGCGCGCCTGGCTGGCGCCAAGGCCGACACCGCCGCTACCCGCGCCGACGTACGATTGAATGTCCGCACCGCTTTCTACACGCTCGCCGCCGCCCAGGACCTGCTGGACGTGGCGGAGAAAAACCTGGCCCGCACCGAGGGCCATGAGCGTCTGGCCGAGGCGCGTCGAGCCGCCGGGGCAGTCCCGCAGGCTGACGTGCTGCGCATGCAGGCGGAGGCCGCCAATGCGCATCTACAGGTGATCAATGCCACCAGCCGCGTTCGCATTGCGACCGGGCGGCTCAACACCGCGATGGGCCGCGTGCCAAGCACACCGCTCACCATTGCGCCAACGCCGGCCGCCCCGCCGCCGGCCGCCCCGGCCGAACTGGAGGCCGCGGTGGATCGCGCGCTCACCCGGCGGCCGGAAATCACTTCCGGACAAAAGCGCACCGAAGCCGCCCGCGCCATGGTCACCGCCGCCCGCGCCGCCCGCGCCCCCAAGGTGCGGGCCGATGCCTCTTTCGGCTGGAACGACACCACTTTCTTGCCCAACACCCGTGAATGGCAGGCCGGTCTCTCGGTCGAACTGCCGTTGATCGACGGTGGCAGCCGCGCCCGCCAGCTCGCCCGCTCCCGGGCGGAACTCAACCGGGAGGAGGCCTCTTTCACCGCGCGTCAGTTGCAGATTCGCGACGAAGTCTGGTCCGCCGCCGCTGAACTCGGGCGAGCGTGGTCGGCCATCGCCGCCAACGAGACCAGCGTGCGCGCCAGCGAGGAAAGCCTCCGCATCGTTCGTGAACGCTATGAACGCGGGGCCGCCATCATCACCGACCTGCTCGACACCCAGGCGGCGCTCGCCCGGGCCGAAGGTTCGCTGGCGGCAGCCCGCTGGGACTATCTGGCCGCCCGCGCCGCGTACGAGCGCGCGACCGGCTCCGGATCCTGAACCGGCCAGAACCGCTATTGCGGCTTGGTCGCCACCAGCCGCTGCAAATCGTAACCGCCCGGCGACTGGAAAATCCGGAGATCAAACTCCGGCACCATCGCGATCAGATGATCGAAGATGTCGGCTTGGATCGCCTCGTAATTCGCCCAGACGATATCCGCGGAAAAGACATAGATCTCGATCGGGATGCCGCGCTCCGTGGGGTCGAGGTGCCGGACGAGAAAGGTCATCTCCTGGTTGATCTTGGGATGGGCATGCAGGTAGGCGGTGATGTAGGCGCGAAAGGTCCCGAGATTGGTCAGGCTGCGATGGTTGCCCGGCACGCTGGCATCCGTGGTGGCCTTCGCGGCATCGGCCGCCAAATCGGCCACCTTCTGATCCAGGTAGGGTCGCAGCAGGTCGATCTTGCGCCAGCGGGCCAGCATGGCCTCGTCGGCAAAATGGACCGTCTGCATGTCGAGGTAGAGCGCGCGCTTGATGCGTCGCCCGCCCGACTCCTGCATGCCGCGCCAGTTGATGAACGAATCTGAGATCAGCGAATAGGTCGGCACAGTCGTGATCGTCTTGTCCCAGTTGCGGACCTTCACCGTCGTCAGCGAGACATCGATGACATCCCCGTCCGCCCCGGCCTTGGGCACCTCGATCCAGTCCCCCACCTGCACCAGCTGGTTCACCGAAATCTGAATGCCCGCCACGAACCCGAGGATCGCATCCTTGAAGATCAGCAGCATGACCGCCGTCAGGGCGCCGAGACTGGACAGAAAATAGACCGGGGTCTTGCCGAACACCACCGACAGAATGAAAATACCCACGATGACCACGCCGGCGAGCTTCACCGCCTGCACAAAACCTTTCAGCGGCATGCGCTCCCCGACCCTGCTTTGTTCCAGGATCTTCCGGCCGGCATCGAGCACGGCGCTGAAGACCCCGAGAACGATGACCAGCAGGTAGATCGAGATAAAATTCTCCAGCCAACGTTCCGCCGCGGGCGAATCCCCGAGCACGCCGGTGCCAAAGGCCCGGATCACCAGCGCCGGCACGAGATGGGACAGCCGGGTGAACACGCCGGCATCCACCAGCGCATCGTCCCACTGGGCATTGGTCCGGCGCACGACCGCCGTGACGGCGCGCACCATCACGCGCTTCGCCAGAAAATTGGCCGCCCAGGCGAGAAAGAGCAAGGCGACCACACCTATGGCGCGAGACGCCAGCTCCGCCTGCTCGACGGGCACACCGCGGCCGGTCAGTTGTTCAGTCAGATAAAGGATCGTGTTTTCCATGACAGTCGCCGCCCCGAATTTCGGGAACGGCGACCCATCCTACCTTTTGCCGGCCGGCAACCGCAACGCTCTTCTCAGGTCAGCGCGGGCGGGGCCTTGCGGTCCGGCAATGACGCGACGTGCACCGTCTGCGTCGGGAAGGCAAACGACAGACCGCGGGCCTCGACGGCGCGCATGAAGGCGAGACTCAGGCGCTGCCGCAGCTGCATGTGCTTGTGGAAATCAGGATCAATGACGTTGAAAACCATCCAGATATCCAGCGACGAGGCGCTGTAATCGCGGAAGTAGCAGATCACCGAGGTCGGATCCACCTCGGCCTCCGCCTTGATGATCCGGCGGAACTCGCCCACCAGCTCTTCCATCTGCGCGGCCGTGGTGTCGTAGGTCAGGCCGATCACCTGCTCGACGCGACGTCCGGTGAAGCGGGAGAGATTGACGATCGCCTCTGCCGCCACGGTCTTGTTCGGCATCACCATCAGGGATTTGTCCAGCAGGCGCAGCTTCGTGGAGCGCAGGCCGATGTCCTCGACCATGCCGATACTGCCGCTCACCTTGATCACCTCGCCGATCTTGAACGGCTGGTCGATCGCCACCACCACCGAACCGAAAAGATTCGCAATGGTGTCCTGCGCCGCGAGGGCGAAGGCCAGACCGCCGATGCCGAGACCGGCCAGGAAGGCCTTCACGTCGGCCCCGAGACTCTGCGCGATCATCAACACCCCGAACACAAACACGACCGTGAGCAGCGACTTCTTGATCCAGGGCATGAACGGTGCGAGGCCCAGCTGCTTCTGTGTCGCCACCTCCTGCATGTGGTCGAGCACCGTGTTGAAGGCGCGGAGAAAGCCCCAGAAAATGACGAGCGAAAAGGCACCGGTATACAAATACCCCAGCGTCTGGTCGGCCGAAGCCGACAGCTTCAGCACCTTGATCGAGGCCACGGTACCAACGACGACGATGGCCGCCTTGACCGGTCCTTCCATCGCGGGAAAGAGTTTGTCGTCCAGGGTGGTCTCGGTGCGGGACGCCAGGCGCTTGAGAAAGCCAAAGAAGAAGGTCGTGACCACCCGGCGCAGCACGAAGGCGATCAGCGTGATCAGCAGGGCGATGGCATAATGCGTGATCGTGTTTCCGCTGCTCCGGATATCAAAGGCCTCGAGGATCAGATCGACCAGGTGCTCGAGAAAATCCGGCGTGGTCGGGGTCGCATTTCCACTGGCCACCGCGGCGGCGGCGGCGGTGTTGGTCTCTGCCTGATGACTGGCGCTGGCGGTTTGGTCCTGTGCCGGTGCGATCGTCGCGGTCGCCCACACAAGCAGACTGAAGAATAAGGAGCGGAGTAAGTTCATAAGATACCAGACAGCTTTGAAAGCCCGTGAGCGGGAATGTCAAAGGTTTGCCGCTCCTTCCGATCCCCGCCGGTTCCATTCTGCCGCCCAATTTCCAGCCACTCCCCGCTTGCCGCCAGGAGACCGGCCGGACCAGTATGACCGGCAAATGTCCCTTCCCCTCGCCATGTTCAGCACCCTGCCCTGGTGGGCCTGGGCTGGATTTCTCGGTTTCATCGCCCTGATGCTCGCACTCGATCTGGGGGTGTTCAACCGGAAGGCCCACGAGGTTTCCCTGAAGGAGGCGCTCGCTTGGTGCGCGGTGTGGTTCGGCCTCGCCATGGCGTTCAACCTCCTGGTCTCCTTCAAGCTCGGGGAAAAGGAAGCGCTGGAGTTTTTCACCGGCTACATCGTGGAAATGTGCCTGAGCGTCGACAACGTCTTCGTGTTCATCGTGGTGTTCCAATACTTTCGCGTCGAGGCCCGCCAGCAGCACCGGGTCCTGTTCTGGGGCATCTTGGGCGCGGTGATCATGCGTGCCCTTTTCATTTTCGCCGGCATCAGCCTGATCAACACCTTCCATTGGATCATCTATGTCTTCGGTGCCTTCCTCGTCTACACCGGCATCAAGCTGGCGATCCCCAAAAAGGAAGATGGCTTCACCCCGGAAAAAAACCCGGCCGTCCGTCTCGCCCGCCGTTTCCTGCCGGTGACACCGCAGTTTGAGGGCGGCCACTTCTTCAAGCGCGTGGACGGCCGGCTGCATGCCACCCCGTTGTTCATCGTCCTGATCGTGATCGAGACCACGGACGTCATGTTCGCGCTCGATTCCATCCCCGCGGTCATCGCGATCACCCGCAACGAATTCATCGTGTTTACCTCCAACATCTTTGCGATTCTCGGCCTGCGCTCGCTGTATTTTGCCGTCTCCGGGGTGATGAAGTTGTTTCGTTTCCTTAACATCGGGCTCGCCATCATCCTCATCTTCGTGGGCCTAAAGATGCTGGCCTCCCATTATTACCCCATCGATATCCGCATCTCGCTCGGCATCATCGGCACGGTGTTGGCCGCGTCCGTGCTTGCTTCTGTGCTGATCCCGGCGGCGCGGAAGGAATAAGGATCCTCGGGGCAGGCTCCGGAACATTTCCAGCCAACCTCGCAGGCGGGTCGCCGACGCTCCCGTCGTTCAAATTGGAGGGTCGGGCTCCTGACCGACCGCGGCTGGCCGAGAAATCGACCCGCAATACTCACGTGATCGTCGCCACAATCCGACCAAGCCGGAGCCAGCTCCGGATCATTCAACCCCCCACCAGATCAACGCCGCCGGCTCCTGCCGCTGGGCACGCCTCCCCCGTCCATGGTGCGCGGCGACAGCCCAAGAATGAATCGCCGGGGCCTGTAGACAGGCTCCCGGCGATAAGACCGCTCTTCGCGGTCAGTTCACTCACCGGCCTACCCCTAAGCCGGTGAATTGTTGGATCCTGATTAGGCTTATGCCGTGCCGCACCCGGTTCCTTTTTGAACCGGTTCCGGCAATCAGGTCACGGCGATCTTCCGTGGCTTGATGGCTTCTGCTTTGGGCAGGGAAACCCGCAGCACCCCATCCTTGAGCTCGGCGTGGATCTTCTCCGCATCCACCGTGTTGTCATGCGCGAGCGCCAGTTCATAAGGCGCTTCGACGGACTCACGGTAGATGGCGGTCCAGGCTTCGGGCTTCTTCCAGGCGCGCCGGCCCCGGATGATGACCTGGCCTTCCTCGGCGGTGAGATCCAGGCCGTCCTTGGTCACGCCGGGCAGCTGCACGGTGAGCCCCCAGGCCTCGTCGCTTTCGGTCAGCTCGTAAGCTGGCTTGATGGTGAATTCGGGATCGGTGCCGGTCGGCCGGTCACTTTGCCCGCGGGCCATCGTGCGCGAAAGACGGGGAGCGATTTGATTGAATAGGTTCATGGTATTTTTCTCCTTGGTTGGCGGTAGGTGATCAGTTGACGGTGATGGCGATCTTGCGCGGCTTGGCCTGTTCCTGTTTCGGGAGCGTGACGGTCAGCACGCCGTTTTCGTAAGCGGCCGAGACCTTGTCGGCCTGCACCGCCTCGGGAATGGCCACCGAACGACTGAGGCTGAAGGACTCGTCACCTTGCTTCCGCGCGGCGTTGATGTTCAGATAGCCGTCGACCATCTCAACGTTGATGGCTTCACGATTCACCCCGGGAAGCTCAGCGCGGACAAAGGTGTTATCCTTGTCTTCATAGAGATCGACCGGGAATCGCGGGGCCGAAGCTGGCGCGGTGTAATCGGCCAGGGCGGACTCAAACAAACGGTCGATGTCGCTCTCGAAGCCGTTCCAGGGACTGCGGTTGGTCAGCGAGGACAACTGGCCCGCGCTGCGTGGATGTATAACGCATGATTCGGTTCATGATAGTAGGTTCTCCTTGTTGAAGGTTGCGCTTTCGTCCTGCTAAGGTTGCACCCGGCGTGCCGGAAGTCGGCTTGCCCACAAACTGCGGTCCAGCCGGGACTTGGCGCCAACCTCGCACAAACCAAGTGGGAATTTCCGACCCGCTGTGCGACAGCCGACCGGGAAAGTCCGTCACTTTGGCGCTTTTCCATGGCCACACTGCAGGGGGTGGCTTCAATCACGCCCTGTATGACCTTTGACTTTGATACCGTGATCGAGCGCCGGGGCACCGATTCCCAGAAATGGCAGAAGTATGCCGGACGTGACGTGCTGCCACTTTGGGTGGCCGACATGGATTTCCTCTCGCCTCCGGCCGTCACGGCTGCCGTCCATGACCGGGCCGCGCACGGGATCTTTGGCTACGCCCGGCCCGTCAAGGCCAGTGTCGACGCCTTTGTTGCGGCCCTCGCCTCCCGCTATGGGTGGAAGATCGACCCCACGTGGATCGTGTGGCTCCCGGGTTTGGTCGTCGGTTTGAATGTCACCGCCCAAGCCTTTGCCGAACCCGGCGACGATGTACTGACCCTGACCCCCATCTATCCGCCGTTCATGAGCGCACCGAAAAACAGCGGGCGCGTCTCCGTGCAAATCCCGTTGGTGCTGGATGCCGCCGCCCGGCGTTGGGAAATCGACTGGACCGCCTTGGAAAAGGCCGTCACGCCCCGGACCAAGCTCTTTATCCTCTGCAACCCGCACAATCCCGTCGCGCGCGTATGGCGGCGCGACGAACTGGTGCGCCTCG
>JBDKHE010000654.1:0-7007 GCA_039797805.1 Verrucomicrobiota bacterium | reverse complement strand
ACCGCCGGGCTTCACGAGGCTGGCCGCGATGGTGTTCAGGTCGGCGTATTTCCGCATGCCCTCGGCGGCGAAGGCGGGGTCGCGCGTCATCACGAACTTCGGTGGATCGCAGAGCACGGCGTCGAACTGCTCGCCGTTCTTCTGCATCTGCCGCGCGTAGGCAAAGGCGTCGGCGTGCACCCATTTCAGCTTGTTCGGCGAGACCTGGTTGAGGTTCGCATTGCGGCGGCCCTGGGCGATCACTTTCTCGTCGAGATCGACCGCGGTGACTTCACTTGCGCCACCGAGAATCGCGTTGATGGAAAATCCACCCGTGTAACTGCAGAGATCGAGCACGCGCAGGCCCTTCGCCAGCTGACCGAAGCGCTTCCGGTTGTCGCGTTGGTCACAAAAGAATCCGGTCTTGTGGCCCTCGGCGAAATCCACCTCGTACTTCACCTCGCCCTCCTTGATGCGTACCCGGTCGGGGGCAGAGGCCGTGATCTCTTTCATCTGCGAGGGCTTGATCCCCTCAAGGCTGCCCAGATCGTGGTCGACGTGGACGCGCACATGCTTCGTGCCAAGCAGGTCGTGCAGCAGCGGCAGCCACCTCGGCAGTCGTTGGAAGATGCCGAGGGAATACACGTCACAATAGAGCGTGTCGGCATAGCGGTCGATCGTCAGGCCGCTGACGCCGTCGCCGTCGGAGTTGATCACGCGGTAGGCGCTGGTGGTCTCGTCGAGCTTGAACATGTCCCGGCGCAACGCGACGGCCCGGCGGATCGCGGTTTCAAAATACTCCTCGCCCAACGGCTGGTCGGTGTGCACCACGACACGCAGCGGCATCTTGGCGCGCGGATTGAAGAGCCCGATGCCGACGCGATGACCGAACTTGTCGTAAACGTTGACCAGGTCACCCGGCCGCGCATCACGCGAGACCTCACCGAGCATGCGCGGGAAAATGGCCGGTTGAAAACTGACGAACTTGAGCTGCGCCCACGGCTTCTGCCACTCGGACTGCGGCACGGGATCACCCTTGTCGGGCCGGATCGGGTCGATCGGCGTCTTGGGCTCTTCCGGGAGCGCGCGCGCCCGGGCGGGCTGCGGTTTTCGTGAGCGCGTTTCTTCGACCTCTGATTCGTCAAAATCCATTGCTCCCACGCAATGCGGCCGGGAGCCCGAGGGCGAATCTTTTGTCAGCGTGGCGACACTCCTTGGTCCGCCGGCCCGCGGCGACCCCAAAAAAAGGCCGGTCCGACGGGACCGGCCTTGCAATCGATCACGGCATTTAGCCGGGTGTGCGCTCCGGGGCTCAGCTCAGGCCACGCGCTCGACGACGAGCGGGGGCGGGATCGGGCGCTTCGGCGCGAGGCGGTAGGCGTCCTTGAAGTAGTTAAGCGCCTGCTCGAGCTTCGCCTCGTCGTTGTAATGGATCATCATCAGCGGCTCGCCCTGCTTGACCTGCGTGCCGACCTTCTTGATCTCCGAAACGCCCACGGCGTAATCGATCTTGTTGTGGTGCGCCGGATCCTTGCCCGCGCCGAGGAGCGAGACGCCCTTGGCAATCATGGCGGCATTGATCGTGTGCACGTAGCCGCGCTTCGGAGCGGGCAGCTTGCGGATGTGCTTCGCGGTCGGGAATTTTTCCGGATGATCGATGAACGAGACATCGCCACCCTGCGCCTTGATCATGTCCTTGAACTTCTCGAGGGCGGAACCGTCGGTGAGGTGGCGCTGCACGGTCTGCTTGGCCGAGAGCGTGGAGCCGGCGACGCCAGCAAGGCGGACGATCTCCATGCCGAGCTTCAGCACGAGTTCCTTCATGTCCTCCGGACCTTCGCCCTTCAGGAGCGCGATGGCCTCCTTGATCTCCAGCGCGGTACCGACGGTGTCGCCGAGCGGCTGGTTCATGTCGGTGACGAGCGCGACGCAGCGGCGCTTCATCGAGCGGCCGACGCGGGTCATGGAACGGGCGAGCTGCTTGGCCTGCTCAAGATCCTTGATGAAGGAACCATTGCCCCACTTCACGTCGATCACGAGACCTTCGGCGCCTTCGGCGAGCTTCTTGGAAAGCACGCTGCCGGTGATGAGCGGGAGGCTCGGGATCGTGCCGGTCTCGAGACGCAGGTCGTAGAAAATCTTGTCGGCCGGCGCGAGCTCGGGGCTCTGCTCGGCGATGGCGCCGCCCACGCGGGCGAGCTGATCCTGGAAATGTTGGATCGACATCTGGCCCTTGAAGCCGGGGACGGCCGAGAGCTTTTCCAGGGTCGTGATGACGAACTCCTGTTCGACACCGCACATCATCGGCACGACGACGCCGCTGGCCATGGCGAGCGGCGCAAGGACGAGCGCGGTCTTGTCGCCCACGCCACCGGTCGAATACTTGTCGATCTTCGGCTTCGCGATGTGCGACAGATCGATCACCTCACCGGAGAGCATCATCTCCTCGGTCAGCACCGCCGTCTCCTGGGCAGACATGTTGGCGAAGTAGATCGCCATCAGCAGCGCGGCCTGCTGGTGCTGGGGCATTTCGCCGTCCAGCGTGGAGTCGATAATGTAGCGGATTTCTTCCTGCGTGAATTCCTGCCCGTCGCGTTTCTTCTCAATCAATGAAGTAAACGACGGCTTGATGAACCGACGCGTTGGAATGGGACGTTTTCTCATGGAGGTCACTAGGATGTGTCAGAAGGACGCGCCTTGCGGCGCAAAGGTCGAAGAGACAATGAGTTTTGCTTATTTTGTCGAGCCTAAAATCCAGCTATGACCATCTCTTACACCTCCCTCCACCCCCCTCAAACCCACTCCTGAAGGGGGGCATAAAACCGGCAAAAATCCTTCTTGCTCAAAGCCAAGCGCAATTCCTCAATCATCGGATGTCCCTTCCTTTTGACGTCGCTGCCCACCTCGACACAGCCCTTCGCACGGCGGCCGAAAGCCTTGGTCTGGCCGGACGAGGCTTTGAACCCGAGGTGCGCGTGGCCGATCCGGCCCACGGCGATTTCCAGGCGAACGGCGCCCTCGCCTTCGCCAAACGCGAAAAGCAAAACCCCCGGGCCCTCGCGCAACAACTGGTCGACAAACTCACTTCCCTCCAGGCTGATTTCGACCTGTCGCTGGCTGGTCCGGGCTTCATCAATTTCCGCCTGAAACCTGCGGCCTTGCTCGAGTGGCTGCGCACCTTCAGCTCCGAACCTCAGCTCCAGGCCGGTGCCGCCCGGTCGCACACCGGCCAGACTTGGGTCGTGGACTACTCCTCCCCCAACACCGCGAAGCAGATGCATGTCGGCCACCTCCGCTCCGCCGTGATCGGCGAGGCCATCTGCCGCCTGCTCGCCTTCACCGGCGCCAAGGTCATCCGCGACAATCATCTCGGGGACTGGGGCACCCAGTTCGGCAAACTCATCTATGGTTACAAGCGCTGGGTCGACGAAGCCGCCCTCGCCACCGACGCCATCGAGGAGCTTGAGCGTCTCTACAAGCTTGGTCACGCGGCGACCCCCGAAGGATCTCCCGAACTCGACGAGGCCCGCGCGGAGCTCGTCAAACTCCAGAACGGCGACCCGGCGAACGTCGCCCTCTGGAAGAAATTCTCGGAGGTCAGCCTCGCCGCCTTCCAGCAGATCTACGACCGGCTCGGCATCCGCTTCGACCACAACCTCGGGGAGTCCTTCTACAACGACAAGGTCGAGCGCGTCTATCGCGAGCTCACCGAGACCAGGCTCGCCGAGGACAGCAACGGCGCCCTGGTGGTGTTCCACGACGAGCACCCGCGCTTCAGTCGGAATACCGAGCGCCCCAACCCCTTCATGGTCCGCAAGGCCGATGGCGCGAGCGGCTACGCCTCCACGGATCTCGCCACCGCGCTCTATCGCACCGAACACTTTCAGGCTGACGGCATCGTGGTGGTGACCGACTTCCGTCAGGGCGACCATTTCGAGCAGCTCTTCCTCACGGTCAGGAAATGGTTCGCCGCGAAAAACTACCGCCTGCCCGAGCTGCACCACGTGACCTTCGGGGCCGTCACCGATCCCGAGGGCAAGGCGCTCAAGACCCGCGACGGCGGCGTGATCAAGCTCAAGGCCCTGCTCGACGAATCCGAAGACCGCGCCTTTGCCCTGGTCACTGAGAAAAGCCCCGACGTGCCCGAAAACGAACGTCGCGAAATTGCCCGCGCCGTCGGCATCGGCTCGGTGCAGTATGCCGACCTCTGCCAGAACCGCAGCAGCAACTACGTGTTCTCGTGGGACAAGATGATGTCGTTCGACGGCAACAGCGCGCCCTACATGCTGATGATGGTCGCCCGCGTGTATTCGATCTTCCGCAAGACCGGCCTCGATCCCGCCAACCCTCCGGTCAGCGAAGCGACCGCCCCGGAGTCTCCCCAGGAACTCGTCCTTGCGCGCAAGCTCGTCCAGTTCGCCGACGCCGTCCAGTCCGCCACGAAGCAGCTCCGGCCGCATTTCCTTTGTCTTTATCTGTACGAACTCGCCGGCGCCTACAGCGCCTTCTACGCGGCCGACAAGGTCATCGTGGATGACCCCGCGGTTCGTGCCCGCCGCCTGTTGCTCTGCCACCGCACCCTGATCGTGCTCGAAACCGGTCTGCACCTGCTCGGTCTCCGCACGCTTGAGCGGATGTAAACCGCCGGGAGTCGAAACGGCAGAGACCTTGGCGTACTCTGACGGGCGGACCGCCCCCCTGTCCACCCGGCCGGTGAGCCCGGTTTTTCGCGTCCGGAACCGGCGTATTGGAATTTTCCGTAAGGGCGTTTTCCACCCCGACTTCGCACTTGCGACTGCCCGTCCGCCAACCAACATCCCGCCATGGCCAACCAAGAGATTTATGTCCGAGGCGTGAACGACACGGAAGCGCGTGGTCCCTTCACGGTCGAGCAACTCATGTCCCTGGTCGAAGCCGGACAGGTGACGAACGAGACCTACTATTACGACGCCACCACCGAGCAGTGGGTGCTGCTGGCCGCCAACCCCGAGTTAAAGGCCGCCCTCTGGCCCGAGAAGAAAAAGATGGGCTTCAAGCACAAGGAATTCAAACCCGTCAACGAGGAGAAAACCGACAGCGCCCCGCCCATCACCGTGCAGCAGTTCCTTGATGCCGCCGAGGGCCGGACGGATGAGACCAAGGGCAAGAAGGACAAGGGCGAAATCATGATGAACTCGGCCATGTGGGGCACCCGCTCGGCCGCGATCATCTCCGTCGCCAGCGCCGCCGCCCTGATCCTGCCCGGCGTGGACGGTCTGACCACCATGGACATGAACAAGATCCTCCAGACGCCCGGTGTGTTTCTCGGCATCATGGATGTGGTGATCGGTCTGCTCCTTTTTCTCGGCGTCATCCAGATTTATCCTTTCGTCCGTTTCCGCGCAGTGTTCGGCCTGGGTTTCCTGGGCTTCGTGTTCATGACCCAGGGCCAGCTCACCCCGATGGTGGCCGTCGCCGCAGGTTCGGTCGGCCTGTATTTCAGCACGATTTTCCTCAGCTATATTCCGCTGGCCGTGGCCGCTCTGCTCGGACTGGGCGGCATGGCGATGTTGGCGACGATGTCGTACCTGTGATGGCGGCTGGTCCGTACTCCCGGCCATGCCCCGCCTCTTGATCCTATCCCGCCTGCGCCAGCTGTGGGTGTCAGAAATCTGGGCCGCGAGTTTCAACCGGGATCGCTCGCTCAAGAACCAGCTTTACGCCTTCCTGCGCGTTGTCTCGATCACCCTGTCCGGCCTGTTTGAGCTGAAGGTCGCCACCCGCGCCGCCGCCCTGAGCTACAGCTCGCTGCTGGGCCTCGGCCCCTTGGTCGCGATCGCGGTGCTCATATCCGGCTTCGCCCTCGGCAACCGCGATCCCGCGATCATGGCCCAGAGCCTGAACCGCGTCATCGGCTTCATCGCCCCGCAGGTGGCCCAGTACGATCAACCCGCCGCCAATGGCGTCGAGACCATCGCCGCCATCACCGTGGGCGAAGACGGCCAGATCGTGCCGCCGTCCGATCCGGAAATGGTCAAGATGATCAGCCAGTTCATCACCAGCAGCCGTTCGGGCACGGCCGGCATCATTGGCGTCTTCGCCCTGCTGATCATCGTGCTGCAGCTGCTGAGCAGCATTGAAAACACCTTCAACGACATCTGGGGCGTGCGCCGCGGCCGCAACTGGCTGATGCGTGTCATCTACTACTGGACCACCGTCACGCTCGGGGCGGTGCTGTTTTTTGCCTCCATCACCCTCGTTTCCGCCAGCGCGTTCATCAACGTCTTCCGCAACATGACCGAGTGGATGCCCTTCGGCGACCAGCTCATGGGGCTCATCACCTGGCTGCTGCCCTCGTCCTCCTTCCTGCTGTTGATGCTCCTGCTCACGCTCTTCTACCGCACCGTGCCCAACACGCGCGTGCGTTGGGGTGCGGCGCTCATCGGGGCGATCATTGTCACCGGGCTCCTGTTCCTGAACAACTACGTCGCCTTCCT
This sequence comes from Verrucomicrobiota bacterium, assembly GCA_039797805.1. Taxonomy (GTDB): domain Bacteria; phylum Verrucomicrobiota; class Verrucomicrobiia; order Opitutales; family Opitutaceae; genus Lacunisphaera. The sequence continues at coordinate 552 of JBDKHE010000654.1, read as the reverse complement.
CTACTTCAAGGGCGTCATCCGCACCAAGAGCCTGTACGGTTCACTCGGCATCTTCCCGATCCTCATGGCGGGCCTGTACATCTTCTGGTTCTTTGTCCTCGTCGGCGGCCAGATCACCTACGCGGTCCAGAACGTCCGATACCGCAGCAGCCAGACCGCCTGGCACAGCCTCAATCACGCCACGCGGGAGAGCATGTCCCTGCTGGTCCTGCTGCTGATCGCCCGGCGCTTCAAGGCCTGCAACCCCGCCTGCTCGGTCACCGACCTCTCGCACCTCATCCGGGTCCCCTCCCAGATCCTCAACGAATCCCTCAACCGCCTGTGCGATCTCCGCCTGATTGAGGAACTCCCCCCGGCCGAGGGCGCGGAGCCCAACGACCACCGCTACCAGCCGGCCAAACCCCTTGGCCGCATCACCCTGGCCGAATTCCGTTCCAAGTTTGAGAACTACGGCGAAGCCCCGAGCGGCAGCCTGCTCGACCAGGTGGACCCGGTTCTCGCCTTCTACCACGAGAAACTCACCGCCTCGATTCCCGCCGCCCTGGGATCCAA
>JBDKHE010000653.1:0-9857 GCA_039797805.1 Verrucomicrobiota bacterium | reverse complement strand
TCCACAGCGTGAGCGAACCCCAGCCGCAGCCGAGCTCCAGTACATCCAGTCCGTCGGCGATTCGGGCCCGCTCGCACGTCAGGGTGAGCATGGCTTCCTCCGCCTCGGCGAGGGTCTCGCTCCCCTGGGGGTAGAAACAGGAAGAGTACTTAAGCCGAGGGCCGAGGCAGTGCTGGTAGAATTCGGTCGGCACCTCGTAGTGCTGCTCCTTGGATTCGGTCGTGTTGATGGCGATGGGCATCGCGCGCAACGACTCGGCGAACTGGGCCACTTGCGTGGCCGGACTGGGATCGGCGATCTCGCGCAGGCGCGCTCGCAGCAGACGCCGGATGCCGATGCGGATCAGCCAGTCGGGGAGCAGGTCTTTTTTGAGGAGGGAATCGATCATGGTGGATCTGTGCAGAGGAGGAAATGGCAGACGGCGAGTCGGGCGGTCTGGGAAAACAGGATGAGATGTTAAGTGACGGTGGGATGCGGCTTTTTCGGAAACCACGGAACGAACGCGCTCGTGGTCTGTTGGTAGCGTCGGTACGCGTCGCCCTTCGATCGGAGGGATTGCTCCTCGGTGAGCGGGATGCCCGTTACCCGCAGCAGCAGGTAGAGGATGCTCGCCGGGCTGATGATCGCCAGCCAGCCCCAGGGCGAACCGAGGGCGATCACCAGAAACGCGACCCACACGAGCCATTCGAAAAAGTAGTTCGGATGCCGGCTGAGCGACCACAGGCCGACGGAGCATACTCGGCCGCGGTTGGCGGGGTCGCGCTTGAAGGCGGCGAGCTGGGCGTCGGCGACCGTTTCCCCAACAATCGCCGCCAGCCAGAGACCGGCGCCGATCAGTTCCAAGGGGTGAAAGGCGGCTGACGGATTGAGGGCAGGCAACAGGAACGGCAGCCCGAGCAGCACCACGGAGAAGGCCTGCATTTGGAAGAAGCCCGCCATCTTCGGACCGAAGTTACCGGCCCAATCCTTCCGCAGCTGTACGTAACGTCCGTCCTCGACCGGATGATGAGCGGCCACACGTTTCAGCAGATGCGTGCCGAGACGCAGGCTCCAAACCACGGCGAGCGTGGCGATCAAGCCCCGGCGCGGCAGCCAGCCGGTGCCCGCGAGTGCGTACCAGCCGGCGAGCAGAATAAAGGCGTAAGACCAGGCGACGTCGACAAACCCGTAGTTGTCCAGTCGTCGACACACGAAATAGAGCCCTGCGAAGAGCAGGCCAAGGCCAAGGCAGGCCAGCACGATGAGCAACAGCGGGGACATCACCCAAGACTACGGGCGAGCAAGGCGTTTGGACGCCAATCTCCGCAAGGCCGGCCGCGCGCCATAGGTGACGGCGGCGATCAGGAGCGGCGCGGTCAGGGCCCAGGCCGTGAAGGCGTGGACGCCGGCCCAGCCAAAGCGTTGCAGGAACTCGCCGATGCTGGCGTCGCGGAAAACCTGCAGCACCTCGGTGATGGTAAAGCGGTCGCCCTGCGCCTGCCACACCCACTCCCCGAGCCGGACGTACACCAAAATCATGAGCAATTGGACCGCGCCGAGCAGTTGGTTGAGGGTTTGCAGCAGCGGTTGGTTCAGGCGCAGCCAGAGTCCGACGATGAGATTCAGCAGCGAGGTTAAGCCCAAGAAAGGGAACAGGGAGCACGCCGTGCCGACTCCGAGTGTCAGGGCCACTTTGTCGGGGGTGATGCCCTGCGTGATAAGCGCGACGAGCGGATCGCGCATGCGCCGCTGCCAGAACGGGCGGGGCGGGTTATCGGTCGTCACGCGAGCAGGTAAACCACGATCGAGATCACCGTCAACAGACCCGGCAGGAGCAGCGTACCCGGATTGCGGCGGGTGAAGACCGCGTCAAGCGAACCGTTCGCCGGTACGGCAAAGAGTTCCCGCAGCATGTAGGCGGCCATGGCCATATTGCCGAGCAGGATGATGGAGACGAACCAAAGCACGCGCGATGCGAGCGACTGCTCCTTCCACGCCACCCACACAAAGAAGGCGATGAAGGCCCAATAGGCATCAACCAGCGTCGCGATCACCCACGGATCGCGCATCGTCGGACTCTGCGCGAAGGCACTCAACGCCTGCTGCGAGCCCGCCCAACCGGTGACCCCGATCATGGAGAGGATGACGATGATGAAGAGACCGCGAAGAAAAAGGATCATGGGGAGGAGAGAGCGGGGAGCAGGGAGCGAGGAGCGAACAGTATTACTGGCGACAAGGAGGAGGGCTGCGCGCACCGGTATGCTCGCGACTCACTGCCCGCTACCCGCTACTTCAAATTCAGATTGTTCGCGCGGGTGTGCAGGGTGTGCACGACCGAGATGTGGCGGAGGGCGAATGCGGCTTCGCAGTAGCACAGGTAGTAGTGCCACTTGCGGATGAAGCGGTCGTCAAATCCGAGGGCCCGGACCTGCGCGAGCTTGGCGTGGAAACTGGCGCGCCAATGGCGGAGGGTGATGGCGTAGTCGCTGCCGAAATCCTCCATGGCGTGCAGCACGAGGCCGCCCTTCTCGCTGAGGAGATGGTTGAGCCGGTTGACCGAGAGCAGCAGCGAACCGGGGAAGATGTGCTTCTGGATGAAATCGACACCCTGGCGCAGGGCGGCGTAGCGGTGGTCGGGCACGGTGATGTATTGCAGCGCGAGGAGTCCCTCGGGCTTGAGCAGGCGGTCGCAGGCCGCGGCGAAATCGGGCAGATAGCGGTGGCCCACGGCTTCGAGCATCTCGATGGAAACGATCTTGTCGTAACGGCCGGTGATGTCGCGGTAGTCCTGCATGCGCACCTCGATGCGGTCGGCCAGGCCGGCGGCGGCGATACGCTTGACCGCGAGGTCATGCTGCTGGCGGGAGATCGTGACGGTGGTGACCTTGCAGCCGTATTTGCCGGCAGCGTGCAGACTCCAGCCACCCCAGCCGGTGCCGATCTCCAGCACATGGTCGGTGGGCTTGAGCTGGAGTTGGCGGCACAGGGCCTCGTTCTTGGCCGTCTGGGCCTCGGCCAGCGTGGCGTCGGGCCGTTCCCATTTGGCGGCAGAGTACATCAGGTTGTCGTCGAGCCAGAGGGCGAAGAAATCGTTGGAGAGGTCATAGTGCTCGGCGATGTTGCGGCGCGCGATGCTGCGGTTGTTGGGCCGGAGCAGGTGACCGAGGCGGTCGGCGGCGCGCAGGAGGTTGAGCACGAGCGAGCGCGCCCGCTGGGAGCCGGAGAGCGTGGGGGCGTGCTGGTGGTTCAACACGAACCAGCCGATGATGGCGGTGAGGTCGGGTGTCTCCCAATCGCCGTCGATAAACGACTCGGCGAAACCAATGTCGCCGTGGAGCAGGCATTTCTTGAAGAATGCCGGGCGGCGCACGCGGAGGAAGGCCTGGTTGGTCACGCCCGGTGCGAGGTCCTGCGCAGCGAGATCCGGATTCCCGAAGACCCTCACCGAGCCGTCGGGCAGTTCGATCTGCAGGCGGCCGAGGGGCAGTTCGGCAAAGGAGGCCAACACTGCGCGTTCGGCAAAGGAGCGGCGACGGGCGGAAAGGGGGGCGGTGGCGGTCGTGACGGAGGTGCTCATGCTTGGGCTTTGGTTGAAGGGGAGAGGAGGGAGACGGCTTTTGGATCGGAGGCTGGCGGGACGATGCTGGCGTGGGGACGGTAGAGACCGTGCTGTTCGCTGGCGCGGGCGGATTTGGCAAACCACGGAATCTTTTTCAGCCAGAGCCGGAAGGCGTGCCAGTGGATGAGGCCGATGATCCGCAGCGTGATGAAGGGGTATTTCAGCGTGAACCAGGCGAGACGGCCGTCAGTGAGCGGCTGGCGCGGACCGGTCAGCATGCTGGTGAGCGTGCGCTCGTCGCCGACGTAGTCATCGATCTGGATGGACAGACGATCCCCCGGGACGCGCAGCTTGAAATCGAAGGCCACGTCGACGTCGCTGAAAGGAGAGACGTAGAAGTTCTTGGGGACGCGCAGGCGGAAGGTGTCCGGTTGCTCCCGGGTCTCCGGTCCGAGCGCGAAGGGTTTCATCTCCTTGAATGTGTTGGTGACCTCCGCAAGGGCGGCGACCGGGGTGCCGGTGCGGTCGTAGCAGAAGTAGAACGACACGGGATTGAAGAGGTAGCCGAGGACGCGCGGCAGCGTGACCAGGAACACGCGACCGCCCGTCAGGTCGACCCCTTGTTTGGCCAGGTGGGCCATGACGCGCTGCTTCAGCCCGAGGGGACTAGCCTCCGGATGTGCTTTTGGCATCCCCTCGGAAGCTGACCGCTGGTCAGGAGGCGGGAACAAGGCTTCGTTCGTCGGCAGGAAGTCACCGTCGCGGAACGAGTAGAGATTGCGCCGGTTGGCGGAGAACAGGCGGAGATTCCGGTGCAGGCCATCAACCTCGTCCAGATCCAGGGCGAAGAGGAAAATGCGATACACAAACCGGTGCGCCTTGGGCGCAAACCGGGCGTGCATGACATGGCATTCGTACAGACAGGAGTTCACTCATCCAGTACTACGCGCAGGACGAGGGAAGGGATGCCTTCCGGCCCAACTATTTGGCCAAGGCGTGACAGGAAACCGCCTTTGTATCCCTCGATTCCTGATCGATGAGCAACTGGCTGAGAGTCACCGCGGAGAGGAGGCCGTCCTCATGGAAGCCGTAGCGGGTCCAGGCGCCACAGAAGTAGGTCTCGGTGCCGTCGCGGGCGCTGGCGTTGAGGGCGGGGATTTCGGTCTGGGCGCGAATGGCTTCCAGCGTGAACAGGGGGTGCTCGTAGACGATGGTCCGCAGGATGCGCGTGGGATTGATGCGGTCGGCGCCGTTGATCGAGACGAAGAAGTTTTCCCGGTCGGACACGCCCTGCAGGCGGTTCATCCAGTAGATGGTCATCGGTTCGATGCGGCCGGCAGGGTCGCGGGCGAGGGAGTAGTTCCAGGCGGACCAGGCGAGCCGGGTGCGCGGCATGATCGAGGCGTCGGTGTGCAGCGTCGCGGTGTTGGCCTGGTATTGGAAGGCGGACAACAAACGGGTTTCGTCCGGCGTGGGTGACGCGAGCAGCGCGAGAGAGGCGTGACCGTGGGTGGCGAAGATGACCTTGTCGAATCGCTGCGTGATGCCATCGTTCGTTGTGACGAACACGCCGGAGGGGCCGCGGGTGACGCGCCGGACCGGCGCGTTGCGGCGGATGCGGTCGGCCCAGGGGGCGGTGAGGCGCTTGACGTATTCCTGGGCGCCGCCGTCCACGGTCCACCATTGGTGCTGGGTGTGGAGTCCGAGAAAGCCGTGGTTGTGGAAAAAGCGCAGCAAGGTGCGGGCGGGGAAGAGCAGCATTTTCTCCGGCGGCGTGGACCACACGGCGCTGCTCATAGGGACGAGGTAGAGGTCCAGGAAGTCGGCACCATAGCCCCGGGCCCGCACGTAGTCGGCGAGGGTCATCGTGTCGATCGTCGGGTCGGCGAGCGCGGCGAGGGCCTCACGGTTGAAGCGGTCGATCTGGAAGAGCATCCGGTAGAACGACGGACGCAGCAGGTTGCGGCGCTGGGCGAAGAGGTGATTGAGGGACGTGCCGCAGAACTCGAGACCGGTATCCTCATGGCGGACGCTGAAGGACATGTCGGTCTTCTTGACCGGCACCTTGAGTTCGCTGAAGAGGCGCGTGAGGTGCGGGTAGGTCTCGTAGTTGAAGACCATGAAACCGGTGTCGATCGGCAGCGGGCGTCCGGTGCCGGGCTCGGGGACGGTCACGGTGTTGGTGTGTCCGCCGACGTGGGCGTTTTGCTCGAAGAGCGTGACGTCGAAGTGGCGGTGCAGGAAATGGGCGCAGCCGAGACCGGAGATCCCGGTGCCGATGATGGCGAGGGAGGGCATCTCAGGATTGGGAGAGAGGGGATGAGTGATGGCGGCTTTCTCGTACGGGCACGGTGAGCGGGTGTTTGATCTAGCTACGTGTGACCCGGCCGGATGGATTCAATTAAGGTGGGCGGGGCTGCTGCGGGGTAGGGTCGGTCTCTGACCGGCCCCGGCTGTTCGGCCCCGCGACTGGCTCGGGGTCCTGGGTGCGCCGCATGGAGAGACCGGCTCGCCAACGCCTGCGGGTGACAGGCCAATGCAGTCAGTCGCGTGCAAGCACGCTCCCACAACCGAGCCAAGTCGGAACGCATTTCACTTTTTCCACTTTTACCCCGGCTGGTCGGGAGACCAGCCCTCCATAGGGGCATGGCGGTTCTTTCTGCCGAAGTGTCGCGGCCCGTCGGCCAGTGCGAATAAAAAGCCCCGCGGCGGGAGGCGCGCGGGGCGGAAGCTGGGAAGGGTGGGTTGGGCCCGGGTCAACCTTGCTGGTTGGGTGTGCCCGGGTGTTGCGTTTGCTCGGAGACGTCCTTGTGTGCGGCCGGGCCCTCCTTCTTTTGCAGCTGGTCGGCGAGGCCGGGGGTGTTGACCGTGGCGATGGCGATGGCGGCGGCGGTGGGCACGACCTTGCGGAGGGTGTTGATCTCGTGCTGGACCGAGGAGGTGGAGAAGCGGCGGACGGTGTCGTGGTGGGCGATTTGCGCGGCTTCGTCGTAAATGGACTTGGGCACAGGTTTCAGGCCCCAGATGAAACCGGTCCAGGAGAGCAGCTTCAGGCCGTAGTAAGTCGGGTCGATTTCCCACCAATAAAAGCCGTTGCGCGTGGAGGATTGGTAGCGGTGGTGGTTGTTGTGCCAGCCTTCGCCGAGACACACGAGGGCGAGGATGAAGCTGTTACGGGAATCATCGGTCGTGTTGAAGCGGCGTTTGCCCCAGAGGTGGGTGAAGGAGTTGATCGAGGCGGTGCCGTGGAAGAGGGCGGTGGTGCTGATGAAGAAGCCCCAGACGAGCAGTTGCGCGCCGCTGGTGCCGAGACCGGGCGCGGCCGTCTCAAGGTAGCGGCCAAGCAAAAAGAGGCTGGTGGCAAAAAGGACCGGCACGACGATGTCGAAGCGGTTCAGCCAGACGAGCTCGGGGTATTTGGCGAGGTCCTTGACCTTGGAGTAGTCGGTCGGGAAGTTGCGCTTGCTGGTGATCCAGCCGATGTGGGACCACAGGAAGCCGTGGACGTGCGGGGAATGGGCGTCCTCCGCCTCATCGGAGTGCTGGTGGTGGTGGCGGTGGTGGTAGGCCCACCAGAGCGGACCGCGCTGGACGGTCGTACCCGTCCAGAGCGCCAGGAGAAACTGGCCGAAACGGGACGTGCTGTAGGTCTTGTGGGAGAAGTAGCGGTGAAAGATGCCGGTGACGGCGAACATGCGGACGAAATAGAGGGCCACCGCGGTCCAGACGGCGAACCAGCTCCAGCCGGCCCAGATGACCCCGAGACAGCCTAGGTGGAGAATGATGAAGGGAATGCAGCGGACGAGGTTGACGCCATCGGGCTGGGCCCGGATGGACTCGGCTGATTCGACCGAGTAGTCGGAATCAATCCACTGAACGAGGGAGGCGAAGAAGCGACGCATGAGTGAGGCGACAGGGAATGGCTGGTGGAGGAGAGTGCAAGTTGTGTTTCAGACTACAGTCCGGCGAGGGCGCCCGACTGCGTGATCATAGGATCAGGGAGCGGCGGGTGAGGCGCATGATCCGGGCTCATGCGGTAGATACGGTCGGAGGGGGGCTCGGGGACGCGATTATTTTCAGACTCTCGTTTAGCGGCCCGCTGGGCTGACTTCAGTGCAGAGGACCAGCGTGTCTGAAAAAGTGGAACGCAGCTGTCCGGCCCATCGGGAACTGGCATCCCGTCAATCGCTTCCCAATCAGCGAGCCCCTCAGGCTGCGAGGCGATTGGGCTTCTCGGTATTCTCGGGAGTGCTCTTGTCGTTCTTCGGACGCAAGGGTTCACCGGACTCGGGTCCGTTGGGCGCATCCGAATGGTCCGCCTCGGTGGCGACGAGGAGGGAGAGCAGGCTGAGAGTGATGATGGCAGCTAACATGGCTTGGTGTATCCGGCGCTGGGTCAGAGCGCTTGGGATGAAATTTGTTCCTGATCTCTACCAAACCCGGAAGGATGGAGCAGAGTTACAGGGATTCCCGCGCATGGTCAGTACGCTGGATCGGGCAAAGTGAAGCACGTTCGGGGCCTTTACAAGGGGCGGCCCGTTGAATGAGGCACTATCAATTCCACGGTGACACAGGATTAGCAGAACTACGAAGCGTTCGTTGAGAACGCTTTGCAAACGAGGCGGACGAAGTTTTCCAGCGCCGCCTCGCGGTATTCGGCGCGACAAAGACCTCTCGTGCACCGGCGCATGTCGGGGAGTGTCACCAAGGAGTGGTGCGGTGATCCGACCACAAAACTGAACCGCCAAAGAAAGTCCGCCGGAGAATGCTCCGGGTCGTGGCGCCGCAGTTCCTGGCATGAACAAGGCTCCGATTGCCGATGTTTCGCGTGTCAGACGGCGGAGCAGAGGCGCCGGAGCGAGGTTTTGCCTTTATCGATGAAAAGGGGGAGCGCAGTGTGCCCGGGTGAATGATCACGAACAGCCGGAGCCCGGGTTGGAGCCAGCCGATCCCAAGCTGGTTTACTCGAAGTTTGAGAGCGAGCTGACGGTGCGCCCGGATGACATCGATCTGTATCAGCATGTGCACAGCAGCCGGTACATGGATTATGTGCTGGCGGCGCGCTTTGACCAGATGGAGCGATGCTATGGCATGCCGATGGCGGAGTTTCAAAAGATGGGATATGGGTGGGTGATCGCCTCCACGCAGATGAATTTCCGGCGGGCGCTCGTGATGGGCGACCGCATGATCGTGCGGTGTTGGATCGAGAAATTTTCCCTCATCGGGTTGCGGTTGCAGTTTGAGATCGATCGGAAAGGGGACGGCAAGAGAAGCTGTGACGGTTGGTTTGACTACGTGATGATCTCGCTCGAAAACGGCCGACCGGCGCGCATTCCGGAGCAAATCCGTCGGAAATACTCGATCTGACCAAAAACGAAGACAGGCCGCTTGTTGTTCCCGCCAAGCGGGATGGAAAAGCAGAGGACAGAATTCCCTTGCAACACCCGCGCTATTGAGCGTTCTTACGCACCTCGTTAGAGACAGCGTTTGATGACAGGAACTGGTGAGTCGTTGGCTGAGCGTTTGGCTTAAGTGATGATTTCGAAACCCACGTTGGGAACAGACTGGCAGATGGCGAAGGATCTACGAATTATCACATGAGCAATTCCAAACTCTACGTTGGAAACCTATCGTTCAAGACCACCGACGACGAACTCCGCAGCCATTTCGGCCAGTTCGGCACCGTTACTGACACCTACGTCGCCATGGACAAGATGACCGGCCGCCCCCGCGGTTTCGCGTTCATCACCATGGGCACTCCCGAAGAGGCCAAGCTGGCGATCGAGAAGACCAACGGCGTTGATTTCGGCGGCCGTGCCCTCCAAGTCAATGAGGCCCGTCCGAAGGAAGATCGTCCTTCCGGCGGCTTCGGCGGCGGCGGCGAGCGTCGCGGCGGCTTCGGCGGCGGCGGTCGTGGCGGCTACGGCGGCGGCGGCGGTGGCGGCGGCCGCGGTGGTTTCGGTGGCGGCGGTCGCGACCGTTACTAATCCCCGGTTTCGCGTCCCGCGAATTCCAACTTTCAAGGCGGAGCCTCACGGCTCCGCCTTTTTCTTGGGCGGTACCGGCCCGGAAGCATCGTGCTGGCCTCTTCCCCGAGCTTTGCCTGAATCGCCGTCAAACCGATCCGGTTGTATTCCATGGCAAGTCATCCCAGGCCTTCCTCAAATGCGGTCGCGCGGCACCTCGGTCGTCTCCGCGCCTGCACGCTTTGCCCGCACATGGAGAAACCGGTGGTCGTCGGCCGGCCGGTGGTCTCACGCATTCTGCTCGTGGGGCAGGCGCCGGGTGACAAGGAACCCAAACTCGGCCGGCCCTTTGC
>JBDKHE010000652.1:0-4096 GCA_039797805.1 Verrucomicrobiota bacterium | reverse complement strand
AGCGCCGAGGAGGCCGCGACCCGCCATGAGATCGAGCAGAAGCGGTTCGCCTTTGCCAAGGAGTCCATCAAACCCCAGCTCGCGGTCCAGGAAGCCGAGGTCGAGCGCCTCGCCTCCCTCTCCCGCCTTCGCAACGACGAGCTCAGCGCCCTCCAGGTGCGCGCCACCATGAGCGGCGTGCTCTCCGCCCTCCCCGTCGAGGTCGGTGCCCAGGTTCAGCCCGGCCAGAACATCGCCCGCGTCGCCGATCCCACCAAGCTCAAGGCGGAGGTCCGCATCGCCGAGACCCAGGCCAAGGACATCGCCATCGGCCAGTCCGCCTCGATCGACACGCGCAACGGCATCGTCGAGGGCCGCGTCGCCCGCATCGACCCCGCCGTGCAGAACGGCACCGTCACGGTCGACGTCACGCTCACCAGCAACCTGCCCAAGGGCGCCCGCCCCGACCTCTCGGTCGACGGCACCATCGAGCTCGAGCGTCTCGACGACGTGCTCTTCGTCGAGCGACCCGCGTTCGGCCAGGAACGCAGCACCATCTCCCTCTTCAAGCTCGGCGAGGGCAACGAGGCCGTCCGCACCTCCGTCAAGCTCGGCCGCAGCTCGGTCAACACCATCGAGATTCTCGAGGGTCTCCAGCCCGGCGACCGCGTCATTCTCTCCGACATGTCACCCTGGGAAAACAACAACCGGGTGAAACTCAACTGAACCTGCCAACCTCTCCCTTTAACCTCCTATCGCCATGTTTCTTCCCGCCCTCGTTCTCGCTTTTCTCACCGTGCTCATCGCCACGGACACCGAGGAGTGACCTGCTGCAGGTCCCCTCTACCCACCTTCGTCACCGATTTCTGTAACCAGTCCAGTCCTGCCCGTGTAATCCCGTCATCCCGCCGGCCACCATCCGCCCAACCCCCATCGACCCCCAGATCCATCCATGAGCACCGATCAATCCTCCCTCATCAAACTCGAAGGCGTCACCAAGGTCTTCCTCACCGACGAGGTTGAAACCCACGCCCTCTCCGGCATCCACATGGACATTCGCCAGGGCGAGTTCGTCTCCATCGCCGGCCCCTCCGGCTGCGGCAAGTCCACCCTGCTGTCGATTCTGGGGCTGCTCGACACGCCCACCGACGGCACCTACATCCTCAACGGTCGACCGGTCCAGGGACTCACCCTCCCCGAGCGCGCCCGCATCCGCAACCGCGAGATCGGTTTCATTTTCCAGTCTTTCAACCTCATCGGCGACCTCACCGTCTATGAGAACGTCGAGCTGCCGCTCACCTACCGGGGCATGCCCGCCACCGAGCGCAAGACGCGCGTGACCGAGGCGCTCGAGAAGGTCGGCATGGGCCACCGCGCCAAGCATCTGCCCTCCCAGCTCTCCGGCGGTCAGCAGCAGCGCGTGGCCGTCGCCCGCGCCCTGGCCGGCTCCCCCGCCGTCCTCCTCGCCGACGAGCCCACCGGCAATCTCGATTCCAAGAACGGCGACGCGGTCATGGAACTTCTCCACTCGCTCCACCAGGCCGGCTCGACTATCGTCATGGTCACCCACGACGCCCGCTTCGCCCGCAACGCCGACCGCACGATCCACGTCTTCGACGGCCGCGTTGTTCAGGAGCAGATGGAATCAGATCCCACGCGCGCCTGATCGAGCGAGGAGCAAGGCGCTGAGAGCCTGGAGCCAGCACGGCAACCCTACGCTTTTTTCCAACCCACCTGGTTTTCCGCTTCATGTCCCGTGCTGCCTTGGTCTTCCCGGTTCGGAAAATCATTAATCATTAATCGTAATTCGTAAATGCGCTACGCCCTTCGCTCTCTCCTCAAGTCACCCGGCTACACCGTCATCGCCCTGGTGACTCTGGCGCTCGGCATCGGCGTGAACACCTCGATGTTCAGCCTGGTGGACGCCCTGCTCTTCCGCGCGGCCCCCTTCCCTCAGTCGGAGGAACTCTACACGCTCACCACCACGACGCGTCAGGGTAAGAACAACGATTTCTCCTACCTGGAAGCGAACGAGATCCGTAGCAAGACCACGGCTTTCTCCTCGATCACCACGTTCACCCGCGATTTCTCGGCGGTGGCTGAACCGGGCCAGCCGGCCGAACGCCTCAATGGCATCCTCGCCTCGGCGGAACTGTTCACGACCTTCAAGGTCCAGCCGCAGCTGGGCCGGGCCTTCACGGCCGAGGAGACGGTTCCGGGTCGCAGCCAGGTGGTCATCCTCGCCTATTCCTTCTGGCAACAACGTTACGGCGGCGATCCTGGCGTGCTCGGCAAGGTCCTGCGCATCGACGGCGAGACCCACACCATCATCGGCGTCATGCCGGCCAGCTTCGAATACCTCTTCCTGTGGGGCAACGCCTCCTTCTGGCGCCCCCTCACCTACACCCCCGACCAGCAGCGCATCCGCAGCTACCGCATTCTCCAGCTCATCGGGCGCATGCAGCCGGGCCGCACGGCCTCCCAGGCCGCCGCCGAACTCGCCCCGCTCGCCAGCGTCCAGGAAAAGGATTTCCCCCAGGACTACGCGGGCCTCCGCTACCGCGTCGAAGCCTTGCGCGACGCCCTGATGGATGACGCCAGCCGCAAGATTTCCTGGATGCTCCTCAGCCTTTCCGGATTCGTCCTCCTCATCGCCTGCGCCAATCTCGCCAACCTGCAACTCGCCCGCGCCACGCTTTCCGCCCGGGAGTTTGCGATCCGCGCCGCCCTCGGCGCCTCCCGCCGCCGGCTGATCGGCCAGCAACTGACGGAGAGCCTCCTCCTCGCCGTCGTCGGCGGCGGGCTCGGGCTCCTGCTGGCGCTCTGGGTCAACAATCTCCTCGAAGCCAACATCACCATCAACGGCCGGGCCGGTGCCCTCGCCCTGCCCATCAGCCAGGGCGTGCTGGCCGCCACCATCCTCGCCTCCGTGCTGACCGGCATCCTTTTCGGGCTGGTGCCAGCCTGGTTCGCCTCCCGCACCGACGTCAACTCGACCCTCAAGTCCCAGTCCCGCGGGTCCACCACCGGACGCGGTCACCACCGGATGCGCCAGTTTCTGGTCGTCGCCGAGGTCTGCCTGGCCTTGGTGCTGCTCGCCGGTGCCGGTCTCATGCAACGCGGCTTCGCGAGCATGCTGGTCAAGAAGACCGGCTGGGATACCGGGCGCATCCTGACCGGCGTCCTGCCCATGCCCGAGTCACGCTACGAGACCCCCGAGAAGCGCATCGAGTTTTTCCGGCGCATCGAATCCCGGCTCACCGCGCTGCCCGGCGTCGAAAGCGCCACGCTCGCGACGTCGCTGCCCCTCTGGTCCTACGGCAACAGCCGGCAGATCCTCTCAGAAGGCCAGTCCGCCAACGCCAACGCGACCCTGCCTTCGGCCTTCCATGTCATGGTCACCCCGAGCTATTTCGCGACCCTGGGCATCGGGCTGGTGGAGGGACGCAATTTCGCCGCGGACGTCAAAGCGAGCGACCCGCAGCAGGTGGTCGTCAACGATGCGCTCGCGAAGCAATTCTGGCCCGGCAAGAGCGCGGTCGGCCAACGCCTCGGCACCATCCAGAACGGCCAGACCACCTGGGCCGAGGTGATCGGGGTCGTGCGCAGCATTGAATCAGCCGCCGACTTCGGCAATCCGCGGACCCTTTTTCACGTCTACAAGCCGGCGGTGCAGGAACCCTGGAGCTGGATTCGTTTTGCCGTGCGCAGCGCCAATCCCGCTGTTCTCACCGACAGCGTCAAACGGGCGGTCGCCGAGGTGGACGCCGATCTTCCCGCCGACGAAGTGCTCACGGTGGACCAGTTTGTCACCCGGCAGCAGCACAACCTCATCATCGTCGCCAATCTGCTCGGCGGCTTCGCCCTCCTCGGACTGGTCCTCGCCTCGGTCGGCATCTATGGCGTGATTTCAAATCTCGTGGCCCAGCGCACCGGCGAGTTCGGCATCCGGCTCGCCCTCGGGGCCAAGCCGGCCGATGTGCTCGCGCTGGTGCTCGGACACGGCCTGAAACTCACTGCCATCGGCCTCGCTCTCGGTCTGGCCGGGGCCTACGGACTCGGCCGGTTCCTCATCTCGATCATGCCGCGGGTCGTGTACATGGACCCGCTTTCCCTG
>JBDKHE010000651.1:0-2588 GCA_039797805.1 Verrucomicrobiota bacterium | reverse complement strand
AACCGCAGGCCTGGGCGTTGGGAATTTGGGAGTAGTGCGCGGCCGGTCCGGGTGAAGGCTGATGGATTTCCAACGCTTGCCACGACTGGAGGTCGACAGTAGCCAGAATGCGTTTCGTGCGCAGGGTCGGATGGAAAAGGTGTCCGAAGGCCGGGATCCGACCGAAACGGCAGCAGGTGACTGAAGCCGGTTCGTCCACGAAACCCAGCAGTGGGGCCGCCGGGTCTCTTGCCACGCGCGGCCAGGGTATTTCCGCGGCGAGGGCATGGGCGAGTGCGTCCAGGGTATTCTCCGGATGACGCGCCGCGTCGCGGAGGAGCCGGCGCAGGCCGTGCCCGTGATCGATCCAGCGCAGCGGACCGCCGGGCACGGCAAATTGAACCGGGGGCTCTGAGGCGTGAACCTGGTAGGAGACGGTTTGGAACACGGTCCAGTGCCCCTCGATCGTGAGCACTTCCAACACGACGTCGTTGCCGCCAGGCGGAAGATCCACGACTACGTAAAACTCGGCCAACGCGACCGGCTGGCCCGTTTGAAAATGGGCGGCGAGATCGGGACGGGGCAGGCCGTGCACTCCGGGAAAGGTGCAACCACCCACTTTCGCCCGCACATCCACGAAGAGTCCGCCGGCCTTGGGCCACACCCAACCACGGAGCGTGTGGCGGCCCTGCGGCAGGGAGGAGTCCGGTGCAGGCGACTCGATCTGGCTGAAGCTATGGGCGGTCTCGGGCATCAGTTTAGGCTCTAGCGATGCATTAAAGATCTGTGGGACCTGCTGCGGCGCGCTCGGCGAGCACGCCCTGCCTGGGGCGCTGAGCGGGAGAAGGCCGACGTGGACAGAGGGTGCTGCATCGGCGATTCGGAGGGCTCAGCCCAGCCACGCCTCGCGGATGACCTGCAGGTGGCGGGGCAGGGCGCGTCCGTGGTGGTAGTGCCGGGCAGCGCGGGCGCGGGCCATGGAGAGCATTTTGGTGCTGCCGGCGAAATGATCGGTGAGGGCGAGTTTCAGCGCGGTCGCGAGCTTGTGCTGGTCGCCGGCCGGGACGAGATAAGCCTCATCGGTGTTGGTCAGCATCTCGGCGATGCCGTTGACATCGGTGCTGACGATGCGGTCGCCGAAGACCATCGCCTCGAGGATCACGCGGGGGAAGGATTCCTCAAAACTGGTGCAGACGAGCAGGTCGGCCAGCCGGTAGAAATCGTAGATGTCGGGCGTCTCCTTGATGACCTTCAGTTCGTGGAGGCCCATGAGCTGGATGTCCTCTTGCAGCGTCTCCATGTAGAGGCCGTCGCGGGCGCCGACGATCACCCACTGGATCTTCTTGCCGGGGAAGAGGGCCGGCAGATCCTTGCGCAAGAGGTCGATGCCGCGGATGTAGATGTGCTGGCCCTTGCGTTCGCAGACCGAGCCGATGTTCACGACGATGACGGCGTCGGGATCCAGCCCGTGCTTGCGGCGCAGGTCGGCCGGAAGGTTGGCGGCCGCGAAGGCGTCGATGCGGGCGAAGTCCACCCAGCTGGCGAGCAGGCGGAAGTTGTCGTTGATGTTGAGTTCCTCGTGGATGTCGCGGGTCGAGGTCGCGGTGAAGACCACGCGGGTGGCGAGCCGGAATGCTTCCTCGACGACCGGGTGCATCAGCGGGGGCAGCGACGCCTCGAAGAAACGCTTCACCGGCTTGCTCTCATGAATGTAGAGGGCGGAAGGGCGGCCGAGATGCGCGGCGAGGTGCACGCCCCAGTGGGCGAGCATGGTGTTGCAGACGAAGAGCTCCGCATCATCCCACGAACGGGAGCCGGCGAAGGCCCGCAGAGCGGCGGCGAACTCATCCGGATTCTTCGCGGCGGCGAGCGTGGCGGTGTTCCAGATTTCCACCTTGAGGCCGGCTTGTTCGAAGCGCGGCCGCAGCGGACCGTCCTCGGCCGAGGCCACGGTGATCCGGACGCCCGGCTGGCCGGCGAGGAAGCGGGCGAGTTCGAAGATGAAGATCGGGGCGCCCTCCAGCTTGAGGCTGTGGGTGAGAACCAGAATCCGCATCGGGCGCGGGGTCTCGGCGTAGCGCTGATGATAGGGATTCAGCGGCAGATTGCGCGGGGGGAACTGCAAAGTCTCGCTGAGATAGGGATCGCGACGCGTGCCGTGACGGGCGATGTACTCGACGTGTTCGTGCTCGGCGTAGGTGTTGCCCCGGGTGGCGCTGCCCACGTGGCGGAGGACCGCCTGCGGGGTGATGACCGAGCGGAATCCAGCCGTGGCGGCGCGCAGGCAGTAGTCCACGTCGTTGTAGGCCACGGGCAGCTTGGTCTCGTCGAAACCGCCGAGTTGGCGATAGAGGTCCGTCCGGGTGAGCAGGCAGGCGCCGGTGAGCGCGACCACATTGCGGGCGGCCTGCGGCAAAAACAGATAACCCAACTCCTCGCTGGGTTCGCGCTCAAAGAGCACATGCGCCAGGCCGTCCTCGTGACTGAGGGAGATGCCGGCGTGATTGATGGTGCCGTCGGGATAAACGAGCTTGGCTCCCACCACGCCCACGCCGGGCACGGTCAGCCAGCCAACCATGTCTTCCAGCCAGCCCGGCGTCAGCGCCTCG
>JBDKHE010000650.1:0-2992 GCA_039797805.1 Verrucomicrobiota bacterium | reverse complement strand
CCTCACCCAGTACGTGCTGGCCATGGACCGCGGCAATTCCCAACTGGCCCGCGAGGCCCAGGGGACCCACCCGGCGGTGCTGCGCATGATCTCGCTGACCGTCGAGGCCGCGCACCGCCATGGGAAATGGGTGGGCGTGTGCGGAGGCTTGGCGGGGGAACTCGCCGGCGCCGCGCTCCTGACGGGTCTTGGGGTGGACGAACTGAGCATGGCCCTCCCCGACATCGCCCGTGTCAAGAGCCACCTGCGCGCCCTGCGCCTGGACGACCTCAAGAGCCTGGCCCGGCGTGCCTTGGAGTGCGAGGACGCCGAGGCCGTGCAGGCTCTCCTCGAGTCTTTCGATCCGTCCGGATCTTCCCATCCTTCCGCATCCGCCGTTTCGGCAAGGAGCGCCCGATGAACGCCGCTGCCAGGGTCGTGACCCTCACCCTCAATCCCGCCATCGACCAGACCCTGTCGGTCCAGGACTTCCGGGCCGGCGAGCTCAACCGCGTGCTCAAGGTGCGCCAGAACGCCGGCGGCAAAGGGGTCAACGTGGCCTCCGCCCTGGCCGACCTGGGCGTGCCCGTGGTCGCGGCGGGCTTCCTGGGCCGCGAGAACGCCGGGCTCTTCGAGTCGCTCTTGCGCGCCAAGGGGATCGGGGACCGCTTCGTGCGCCTGGCTGGATCGACCCGCCTGTGCCTGAAGCTCGTGGACAGTTCCTGTCAAAAGGTCACCGAGATCAACTACCCGGGCCTCACGCCCGAGTCCGCCGACCTTGAGGCACTGCTCGGAACCGTGCGGGAACTGGCCGAGCCCGGCACCTGGTTCGCCCTCTCGGGGAGCCTGCCTCCCGGCGTTCCCGCCGACCTCTACGCCCTGCTGATCCGCGAGATCCGCGCTCGCGGGGCCAAGGTCCTGCTGGACACCAGCGGCGAGCCGCTGCGCCTGGCCCTGGCCGAGAAGCCCGATCTGGTCAAGCCCAACCAGCACGAGCTGGAACAGCTGACCCGCGCCTCCCTGACAAGCCTCGAGGACGTGGCCGAAGCCGCCTCCCTCCTGCTCTCCACGGGGATCGGCTTGGTCGCCATTTCGATGGGCGCCAAGGGGGCGCTGTTCGCCCAAGGAACCCAGCGGCTGGTGGCCGTCCCGCCCTCCGTGCCGCTTGCAAGCACCGTGGGAGCCGGGGACACCATGGTGGCCGGGCTTCTCTGCGCACAGCTCCAAGGACAGAATCTGTCAGAGACGGCGCTGCTGGCCACGGCCTGCGGCGCCCATGCCGTCACGCGCATCGCCAGCGGAGTCGATCCCGCCGCGGTCCGCACCCTTCAGGAACAGGTCGACCTCACGGCGCTCCACGCCTAAAACCGCATCAAACGCACCGTTGCCTGACCGCAACCGGCGCCACAAAGGAGCGAACATCATGGCACGATTCCTGGCCGTACTGGGAGAGAAGACAAGCCAAGCCCACTGCAAGCTCGCCGAAGGCGCGCTGAAGTCCGTCGCGGCCCGCGCCGGACACGCGATGCGCATCGAGCACGCTTCCACGGATCTGTCGGCCCTGCGAGCCGAACCCGACGAGCTGGTGCTGCTGGCCGACTGCGACGAACGGGTGGAGGCTCATTTCGCCGCGCACCCGAAGACCAGCCGCCTTGCGGTGGGCCGGATCATCTTGGAGACGGGAAAGATCCTGGAGGAGATCTCGGGCGTCGCCGCGCCGATCTCCTCCTCCGAGGCGCCCAACGCCGCCGTCGCCGCAGCACCGGAACCGCCCAAGGCCGTGCCGCACATCGTGGCCGTGACCAGCTGCCCGACCGGCATCGCCCACACCTTCATGGCCGCCGCCGCGCTCAAGAACGGCGCCGCCGAACTGGGCTACGTGATCAAGGTCGAGACGCGCGGGTCGGTGGGTGCCCAGAACACCCTGACCGACGAGGAGATCGCCGCCGCCGACATCGCCCTGGTGGCCGCCGACACCCATGTCGACCTGGATCGCTTCCAGGGCGTGCGCCTCTTCACCGCATCGACCAAGGAAGCCATCCACGACCCGAAGGCCCTGATCCTGCGCGCCCTGCGCGAGGCTGGCAAGCCCACCGCGTCCGCGACAGAATCCGTCAAATCCAACCAGCCCGCGACCCGCGAGCGCACCGGGGCCTACAAGCACCTGATGACCGGCGTGAGCCACATGCTGCCTCTGGTGATCGCGGGCGGTCTCCTGATCGCCCTGGCCTTCGCGGTGGGCGGCATCCATGCGGGCGACAACCCCGGCACCCTGGGCTGGGCCCTGATGCAGATCGGCGGAGGCGCCGCCTTCAAGCTCTACGTGCCGGTGCTGGCGGCCTTCATCGCCTTCTCGATCGCCGACCGTCCGGGGCTTGCGCCGGGACTGGTGGGCGGCATGCTCTCGGCGTCCCTGGGCGCCGGGTTCCTGGGCGGCATCGTTGCCGGGTTCCTCGCCGGCTACGTCACGCAGTTTCTCAACGAAAAGCTGCCCCTTCCGACCTCGCTGCAGAGCCTCAAGCCCATCCTGATCCTCCCGCTCCTGTCCACCCTGATCGTGGGGCTTGCCATGCTCTACGTGATCGGGGCACCGGTCAAATACCTGCTCGATGCCCTCACCGCCTGGCTCTCGGGGATGCAGCAATCCAGCGCCCTGGTGCTGGGGTTGTTGCTGGGCGCCATGATGGCCTTCGATCTCGGAGGGCCCATCAACAAGGCCGCCTACACCTTCGGGGTGGGGCTGCTTGCCTCCAACGTCCACGGGCCGATGGCCGCGGTGATGGCCGCCGGCATGACCCCGCCGCTTGGGATCGCGCTGGCCTGCCTCCTCTTCCCTCGTCTCTTCACCCGCAAGGAGCGTAGCGAGAGCAAGGCCGTGGCGGTCCTGGGGCTGTCCTTCATCTCGGAAGGCGCCATCCCGTTCGCCGCCTCCGACCCGCTGCGCATGATCCCGGCCTTCGTGCTGGGCTCCGCGACGGCCGGCGCCATCTCGATGGCCGCCCATGTGGAGCTG
>JBDKHE010000649.1:0-4012 GCA_039797805.1 Verrucomicrobiota bacterium | reverse complement strand
CGCTGGCGATGAGGCCGTAAATGGGACGGAGGAGGCGGGCATGGGGGAAGGTGGTAGGAGAAAGGGGCAGGTAACAGGGGGCAAGGAGGAAGACGATTGCGGAGGGGCGGTGTTGCGTAGTTTACGGTGTGGGTTTAAGATGAAGGGTCGAGGTGCTGGCCGCGGCAGAGCGCGGAATGCCGGAACCTGGAATCTGAGACCTGAGCGCCGAGACCTGAGATCGGAGGGGCACCGTACCAATCGTGAGATTGAGTGGTCCGGTGCTGAGGGCGATCGGTGGAGATAGAAAGGCGCACGCGGAAATCAGAGAAGGGAGTTCGCTCTGGCCCCTTGTGGGCACTTTGCCGTGGGTCTGGTCTGCGCTTGGATCGGCAAACGGTGAAATGAGCGGCCATGACAAATGGGTTGAGGTATTCCGCCACCGCTTCCGGGGTTTTGGTGATAATTTACTGGTTGCCACGGCACCGGGTTTGCGGCGACCTGTCTGCTTTATCCCATGAAAAATCTGCGACTCCTCGCGGCTATGCCGCTCCTGATTGTTGGGCTCTTTGCCGCGGACTCCCTGTCGACGCCGGAGCAGTTCTATCCCCAGCTCGATGGCATCCTGAAGAAAGCCGTGGCCCAGTCACCCCGCATGATCAGCCGGGCCATCGATCTCGATATGGCCGAGAATGATCGCGTGGCCGCGCAGGCCGGCCTCTTGCCCTCGGTGGGCGGCTCCTACAGTTACAATCTGTCCCAGGACAAGCGCGGCGATCTGCCCGACCGGTCGAATGTCACCAAGATCTATTACAATTTCAGCGTCACCCAGCCGATCTACCATTGGGGTGAACGCCGTAACAATGCCCGCATGGGGGACATCCGGAAGCTGATGGCCGAAAGCAACTACACGGAGGCCTACCGCCTTTTCGCGCAGGAGGTTCGCAGCCTCTATCTGCGGCTCATCATCAGCAAACTGCGGGCGGACAAGGCGGCTTTCCAGAATGAATACTCCGCCAAGCAACTCGCGCGCAGCGAGGAGCGTCTGGCCAAGAAGGTTATCTCCGAGGCGCAGATGTTTGGGTTCCGCATGGAAGCCGAGCGCTCCCAGATCGGGGCCGAACGGGCCCGGTTTGATTTGGAAAACGACAAGTCCTCCTTCGCCCGCCTCACCGGTCAGCCGATGTTGGCGGACAGCGAGATCCCCGACGTGATTCCCGCGATTCCCAGCCAGGAATCTGCGATCCAGGGGATGTTGTCCGGGTTCCTCTCGCAGAAGGACGCACCCACCCCTGAGGCACTGAATTACCGCAACTCCCTTGAGATCGAGAAACTGAACCTCGCCAATCAAAAGACCCGCCTTAAACCCAAGTTCAACTTCGTGGTCGGCGTCAGTCAGGATGAACAGAGCTACAGTCTCAACGTGGCCCAGAAGTATTCGGTGAATTCCCGCTACGCCGGCATTTCCGTCAACTGGACGATCTTCGATGGTTTCGCCGCTCGCTCCTCGGTGCGCTCGTCCCTTTCCAGACTGCGGATGATGGAAAACGACTACCGGGTTTTGACCGATCGACTCGCCCAGCAGGCCCAGACCCAGGCCAAGATGGCCGGTTTCTATGCCCGCTATGCCTCGATCAACGATCGCTACCTCGACTCGGGCGAGGGCAACGTGAAGTCCAAGAAAGAGGAATTCACCCGCGGCGTGATCGCCGAGGAGGATGTCAGCGTCGCCCAGCTCGGCCTCTACGACGCCAAGATCAACGCCTATTCCTCGCGGGCTGATTACTATAACCAGGTCACTGAATTCCTCGGGACGGTCGTACAGGATCCGGTCCTGAGCAACCTGTCGGTGAAATGAGCAAGCCTGAGTCTGCCAAGAGCAAGTGGAGCCTCTGGCTGGGATTGTCCGCCGTGGCGGTCATCCTGCTGGGTTACGGCATCAGTTATGTCACCCGCCCGGTCGCCGAGGTCGTGGCGGCCACCCGGACCAAGGCCATGCACATCGTGCCGGGCACCGTCGAGGTCAAGGCCGAGTACGATGTCCAGCTGAAGACCGAGGTCGCGGGGCGCGTCAAGTCCAGCGAGCTCGAGGTGGGCAAACGGGTGTTCAAGAACGACGTCCTGGTCACCATCGACTCCGGCGACATCGACCTGGAGATCGAGCGCATCCGCAACGAGCTCGTCGCGGCCAAGAAACGCAATGAGCTGGGTTCCACGCTGCGGGCCGATGTGCTCAACGCCCGGGACACCCTCGATAATCTTGAGCGCCAGACCAAGGCCGGCGCGTTTCCGGCGGCGGAATTCGAGAAGGAGCGCCGGAAGTACCAGCAGCTCGAACAGCGCAAGGAACTGGACGAGGTGACCCTTCGCCTCGCGGTCGAGAACCTGGAAAACAATCTCAAGGCCAAGGAACGGGAAAAGGCCAAGATGATCATTGTCGCTCCCTCGGACGGCGTGGTGACCGAGGTCTTCGCCCGCGTCGGCGACCTGATTGGGGGCAATGCGCCCATCGCCAACCTGATCTCGGTCGGCCGGACCATCGAAGCCAAGTTGAGCGAGGAGAATTTCGCCGCCATCAAGGTCGGTCAGCGAGCCTCGGTGCGGTTCCTGACCTTCGGTGACACCCAGTACGCCGCCAGCATCGCGAAGGTCCTGCCTTCGGCCGATGCGACCACCCAGCGCTACTCGGTGCACCTCAACGTCACGCTGCCCGAAGGGCGCGTGCTGATGCCCGGCCTCACGGGCGAAGTCAGCATCATCATTGCGGAACGTCCCAATGCCGTGATGGTCCCGCGCCGGGCCCTGGTCGGCGATTACGTCTACGTGGTCGCCGGCGGCAAGGTGGTGCGGACCAAGGTGGAGAAGGGGTACGGAACCTCCTTCCAGGTCGAGATTCTCAAGGGTCTGGACGTGGGCGCGCAGGTCATTGTCGAGCAACTCGACCGCTATCACCCGGGCGAGCGCGTGCGGACGGCCGTGCTCGAACGCTAACCGCCCGCCGGCACCGCCCAGCAGTGTCCACCAACCTCCGCATTGCCCTCCGGTTTCTGACCGCCAAGCGGCGCTCCATGCTCATGAGTCTCACGGGCATCGTCTTTGGCGTCGGGTTCTTCATCGTGACCCAGGCCCAGACGAGTGGCTTCGAGGAGTTTTTCGTCAAAACGATTCTGGGCACCAACGGCGCCATCCGCATCGAGGACCGGATCCAGGCCACGATGTTCTTCATGAGTGCGACCGGTACGCACACGGAGAGCACGTTCAACGTCGAGACACCGCGCGAGGCCCGCAAATACATCGCGGGTATCGAGGAGCCTGACGACATGATGGAGGCGCTGCGGCGTTTTCAGAATGTCTCGGGCCTATCCACCGTGGTGGACGGCTCCGTGGTGGCGGACAGCTCCTTCAAGAACGACACCGCCAAGGTCTTTGGCATCCGGCTTTCCGACCACCTGGCGGTTTCCGACCTGGCCGCGCAAGTGGCGCGGGGCAGCGGCAGCCTGGAAAATTTCCGGACCACTCCCCAAGGGATCCTGATGGGCGGAGTGCTGGCGGAGCGCCTGGGCGTCACCGTGGGGGATTCGATCATTCTCCGGGCCGGAACCGAGCAAAGGCGTTACCGTGTGTCCGGCATCTACTCCACGGGGGTGAGCGACATCGACCGCGTGCGCATCTACATGCATCTGGGCGAGGCCCGCTCGCTCCTGAAGAAGCCCACCGGCGCATCCTTCATCCAGGTCGCGCTCTTCGATCGTGATCGCGCCCCGCAGGACGCCCGGCAGATGGAGAACGTGCTGCGACACAGCGCCAAGAGCTGGCAGGAACGCGAGGAAAGCTGGTTGCAGGCGTTCAAGGCCCTGCAGATCTCCGCCGCGCTCACGGTGTCGACCATCATTCTTATCTCCGGACTGGGCATGTTCAACACCCTCGCGATGATCGTCATCGAGAAGACCAAGGAGATCGCGATCCTGCGCTCCATGGGCTACTCGCGGGAGGACATTGCCCGCATCTTCCTATGGCTTGGCTTCATCGTGTT
>JBDKHE010000648.1:0-3585 GCA_039797805.1 Verrucomicrobiota bacterium | reverse complement strand
CATGGGGAGATTGATCAACGGCCCCGGCCCGACGCCGGTCGCTCAGCGGACAAATCGCGCTGTTTGATGGCAAGAGGCAGGGTTCGGGTTGAGCTGGTTGCGTCCGTTTGCATGGCAAGCCTCATACCAGCGAATAGTCCCGGTGCGTAATGTGGTAATCGAGCGTCAGCTTGATTGCCGTGCGCAAATCATAGCGCGGTTTCCAGCCCAGCTGCTGCCAGGCGGCTTCGATGGAGGGGACGCGGGTCTGGATATCCTGATAGCCGGCGCCAAAGTATTCCTCCGAAGGCACCGTGATGACCGGAAGCTGTTCCGCCTGTTCGCGGTACTCCGGATACTCCTTGAATGCAGTCAGAATGTGGTGGGCGAGCTCGGCCACGCTGACATTGTTGGCGGGATTCCCCAGGTTGAAAACGCGGCGCGAGGCGGCGTTGTCCTTGTTTTCGATGATGCGCAGGAGGGCCTCGATCCCGTCGTCGATATAGGTGAAGGAGCGACCCTGTCTGCCGCCATCGACGAGCTGGATGGGTTTCTTGAAAATGACGTTCGAGATGAACTGCGTAAAAAGCCGCGAGCTGCCTTCCTTGGGCTCGAAGACGTTGTCCAGTTTCGGCCCGATCCAATTGAAGGGACGAAAAAGGGTGTAGTCGACGCCGTCGCGGACCCCATAGGCGTAGATGACGCGGTCAAGGAGCTGTTTCGAACAGGCGTAGATCCAGCGCTGCTTGTGCACGGGCCCGTAGACCATCGGACTGGTGTCCTCGGACAGTATCGAGTCCTCGCACATGCCGTAGACCTCGGAGGTCGAGGGGAAGATGATGCGCTTCCGGTATTTCGCGCACTGGCGGACGACGGCGAGATTGGATTCAAAATCGAGTTCGAAGACGCGCAGCGGGTCCTTCACATATTGGGCGGGATTGGCGATGGCGACCAGAGGCACCACGACGTCACATTTCTTGACGTGGTATTCGATCCATTCGTGGGAGATGGTCACATCGCCCTCGACAAAGGTGAACCGCGCATCGTCGAGGCAGCCGTTCAACTTGTGGTCGCCGACATCGAGACCGTAGACATCCCAGTCGGTTTGCCTGAGAATGGCTTCGGTGAGGGAGCTGCCGATGAAGCCGTTGACGCCGAGGATGAGGACTTTCTTTTTCATGAGGAGGGGAGGATTTGACCGGGTTGAAGGGTAACGGCGGGACCGCGCCATTCAGTTTTGGTAATGACGAGCGCACCGTTGCCGGTGGCCACGATGAGGGGTTGGACGGAGAGGATCTCACCGGGGCGGCCCGACCGGCCCCGGGCCGCCGGCGCATCGGGGTCCGCCCACCACAGCATGAGGCGGGAATTGCCAAGGTCGGTAAAGGCGCCTGGGTAGGGATCGGTGACCGCCCGGATGAGGTTGAAGATTTCCCGGGCCGTCCGTCGCCAATCCACGCGTCCGTCTTCGGGCCGACGGCCACCGAAGGTGGTGGCCTGGGATTCGTCTTGCGGCGTTTCGGTCGCCTGACCGGCCAGCAGGAAATCGATCTGCCGGGCGAGCACCCGGGTCGCACAGGGCAAGACCTTGCGGAAAGCCTGTTCGGCCGTATCGCGCGGCCCGAGATCGACACCTTCCTGATCGACGATGGCTCCGGCGTCGGCCCGTTTGACCATGCGATGCAAAGTCATGCCAATGCGAGGCTCGCCATGCAGCACGGCCCAGTTGATCGGCGCGCGGCCGCGGTATTTTGGCAGCAGCGATCCATGGATGTTGAAGGCCCCCAGCGGGGCCAGACCAAGAATCTTCTCGCTGATCATATTCCGGTAATAGACCGAGAGGATCAGATCGGGCTGGAGCGCGCGGATTTTATCCAGCCACTCCGGCGTGGAGATCTTTTCGGGCGTGAAGACCGGCACCGCGTTTTCGCGGGCGGCCTGGGCCGGTGTCTTGAACCAGATCTTTTCGTGAGGGTTGTCCTCGTGGGTGAACAGACCCACAACGTGGTCGCCCCGCTCCAGCAGGAGGGTCAGGCAGGCGTGTCCCACCTCGCTGTAGCCAAAAAAGAGGATGCGGGGCCGGGCGGTCATGGGCTCCTCTCCAGGATCTCGCGGATGTGGTAGCGTTGGCGGGAGCGCACGACCAGGTAGGTGCGGCCGACGTATTCACCGATGAGGCCGATGCCGATCATGGTCACACTCAGCAGGAAGAAAAGTACGGCGAACAAGGTGAACACGCCGAAGGTCTCCCGATCGAGATCGAGCAGGAAGCGCCGGTAGAACAGCAGGGCGACGAGGAAGAGACTGCCTCCCGCGCACAGCCCGGAGAAGATCGTGAAGTATTGCAGCGGGGCGAGGGAGAAGCCGGTGATCAGGTCGAAGTTCAGCCGGATCAGGCTGTACAGGGAATAATTGGAAACGCCGGCATGCCGTTCCTCGTGTTTCACGCCCACCTCGCCCGGATGGCTGGAAAAGCTGTAGGCAAGGGCCGGGATGAAGGTGTTGATGGCACCGCTGCGGACAATGGCGTCGATGATGGGACGCCGGTAGGCCCGGAGCATGCACCCTTGATCCGTCATCTTGATGCTGGTCGTCCTCTCGCGGACGAAATTGATCACCTTGGAAGCCGTCGTGCGAAAGAATGAATCCTGGCGATGCAGCCGGAATCCGCCCACGTAATCATGGCCGGCGGCAATGGCGGTCAGCAGCCGCGGGATTTCCTCCGGTGGATTCTGCAGGTCGGCGTCGAGGGTGATGACCACCTCGCCACGCACCCGCTCGAAAGCGGCCATGATCGCCATATGCTGACCATAGTTGGCATTGAAATCGATGACCCGGGTCACGTCGGCGCGGGCCAGTTGCTGGGCGCGGAGCAAGTCGAGAGAACGGTCGGCGCTGCCGTCGTTGGTGAAGACAACCTCGAAGGTGCGGCCGAGACCGTCGAGCACCGGATAGAGCCGGGCAAAGAGGACGGGCAGGTTGGGCTCCTCGTTAAAGACGGGGATCACCACGCTCAGCGAAGGTTGGTCAGGCGTGCTCATCCGAGAGAATATTCGCGCAGGACGGCGATGAGCGCGGTGGCGACGCGGGTGACGTCGGCTTCAGTCATGGCCGGAAAAAGCGGCAGCGTCAGGATGTTGCGGCCGGCGTATTCGGCATGGGGAAAATCACCGGGCTTCCCGCCCAGCCGACGGTAAAGTCCGAAGAGATGGATGGCCGGGTAGTGGACGCCGGTGCCGATACCCGCCGTGTGCAGGTGCTCCATGATCGCGGCGCGTGGGACCTTCAGCCGGACTTCGGGCAACATGACCTGGAACATGTGCCAGTTGCTTTGGGAGAAATCCGGCACGGGCAGGCCGAGGCCGAGCGCATCGGCTCCCAGGCGCGCCAGTTCAGCAAAATAAAGACGGGCCAGCTCGCGGCGGCGGGTCGTGAAGGTGGTCAGATGCGGCAGTTGACCAAGACCCACGCGGGCGGCGACATCGGTCAGGTTGAATTTTCCGCCGGGGATTTCCACCTCCATGCCGTCCCAACCGGAGCGCGTGACGCCCTGGAGCCGATACTGTTCGGCCAACCGGACCTCGCGCTCATCATTCAGCACCAGCG
>JBDKHE010000647.1:0-4133 GCA_039797805.1 Verrucomicrobiota bacterium | reverse complement strand
GGCCGGAGATTTATCCGGAGCTGCATCTGCCGATCGGCCTGGCCGGGACCATCATCACTTTCGGGACCGTCCTCACGGGCATCGCCGGCTTTTCGAGCGGCTGGGTGGTCGCCCGGTGGCGGACGGGTCCGGTGGTGCTCGTGAGCGGTGTCCTGACGGCCACCGGCATGCTGATCATCGGCGGCGCCCAAGGAGCCCTCTGGCTCTACGCGGCGGCAATCCCTCTGGGACTGGGCGCGGGGGCAGTGGATGCGAGCCTCAACGGCTTTGTGGCGCGGCACTACAGTGGCCGGCATATGAACTGGCTGCATGCCTGCTGGGGAATTGGGGCCACAAGCGGGCCCTTGCTTTTTGGCTGGGCCTTGGGGGCGGGGCATGGCTGGAGGGGCGGCTATTGGTTGCTGGGGGGATTGCAGTTTGCGCTGTCGGGTCTGTTTCTCGTTTCTCTCGGGCTGTGGCGGAAAGTGCCGGAGGTACGCGTTGCAACCGAGGCAGACATCGAGGCGTCCCGCCATGCCCGGCATGGCGCCAACTCCTTCGCCGGCTGGCTTTCCGTGGCGATCTTTGCCCTTTATGTCGCCGTGGAAATGACGACCGGACTTTGGGCGAGCTCGGTGCTCGTCGTGCACCGGGGGTTGGCACCGGAGACAGCCGCTCTCTGTGTGGCGAGTTACTATGGGGCGCTGACGGGAGGACGGATTTTGGTCGGGTTTGTGGCCGAGCAGTGGGGCAACCGCCGTCTGGTGACGGGAGGCACCCTAGTGGCGCTGGCCGGGCTGTTAGGCTTTGCTTTTGCCAACTCCGTGCCACTCGTCGCGCTTACCCTCGTGTTGGGAGGCTTGGGCCTGGCCCCGATCTACCCGGGGCTGATGCACGAGGTGTCCCGTCGTTTCCGAGCCGATGCGGTGCAGACCGTGATCGGACGCCAATCGGGGGGAGCCAGTTTCGGGGCGGCGGTCCTTCCCGCGCTGGCCGGCGGTTTGGCGCAGCACTCACTCGCGGCGGTGCCGTGGTTGGTGCTCGCCGTGCTGGTCGTCATGCTGGGGTGTATCCGCCGGCTGGACCGGATTACGTGAGGGTCAAAGCGGTGGTGGCGGACTCGCCTGGGCCCGAGAGGGAACGGAAGGCTGGGCGAAGCACCTTTGAACAAGGCTTGGGGCGGGGAGACACGAATCGCACCGATTCCCACGAAGTATTTCAGGTCCTCGCAATCGGTGGCGTCCGTGACCTCTGGGTTGAAACTCCATCGGATCGAAGCATCCGTGTTCATCCGTGTGGTTCGTGGGTAGAACGGGTTTGGTGGGTGGTCTGGTAGTCGGGCACGCTGATGGATCCTTCGCGGGGCTCAGGATGACGGAGGGGAAGACGATTGAGGCGGCGCCTCGGGAGACACGTCCTGCAGGGGACAAGGCGCGGCTCGCAGGGATGCGAGCCCTTCACAAGAAAGGCGGTGCAGCCCAAAAAACGCAGCGGAAACTCAGGCCTTCTTCACGAAGCAGGCCTTCAGGGCGAAGGCGATGCCGTCGATCTTGCAGTCGATCTCGTGGTCGCCGTCGACCAGACGGATACTTTTCGACTTCGAGCCGGCCTTGAGCACCTGCGAGCCGCTCAGCTTGAGATCCTTGATGACCGTGATGGCGTCGCCGTCGGCGAGCACGTTGCCATGGGCGTCCTTGACGATGCGCGCAGCCTCCGGGGCTTCCTCCTTGGGCCATTCATGACCGCAGGTGGCGCATTCCCAATGGTCGGAATGAGCGAGTACGTCTTCGAGGGTGCAGGCAGGGCAGGCGGGAGTGGACATGGGAAACGGGATTGTGAAACCAACCCCGGGCCAAATGCACGGATAAACGAAGCAAGGATTCCCGGCAGCCGGGACGGTCAGCTGCCGCCGTATTCCGGCCGGCCGATGACCATGAAATGCATCCCGCCGAGACTCGCGATGCCCTCCGCGCCCGGCGCAACGAGATTGCAGCCCGGGTTTTGCAGGCGCCCGACGTCTGACCAGACCGGCAGGCCGAGGATCACCCGGACTTCGTTGGCCACGCCGGGGGAAAGGCGGTACGTGCGCAGGAAGCGGCTGTTGATGGACACGGTGGGCGCACCGGACGTGACCATGAGACCCGGCGCGTTGCGCTGGGCCCAGTTTTCGATCGCTCCGACCAGCAGGACAAAGGGGAGCGGGGAGCGCGTGGTCCAATAGGTGTATTCCTCAGCGTACGGCGGCCGGGCGAGGGTGAGTTGATAGGCACGCTCAATCACCTGGCGGTAGTCGGCCGATTGCGTCGAGAGCCAGACAAGGCTTTCAGTCATTCTGGCGGCGTAGGTGGCTGGCTTGGCTGCAAGGCTGCGGAGTTCCGTCTCGGTGGGATTGCGTCCGAACGAATCGTGGAAAGCGCGGACAATCATCGCCTGTTTCTCGCTGGCATTGCTGTTGAGTAAAGCCTGCTGCGAAGCCACCAGCTCGGGCAAAGTGGCGGCAGGACGCTGGCTCATTTGGGCCATTTCCTCACCGGTCGGAAGACGTCCCAAAGCCAGCAGCGAGGCGGCGTTCAGTCGTTCGGCTTGGGCGGGATTGTCCGCGCGGGTTGAAATCGCAGACAAGGCGATGAGCAAAAGGATCGTGGGGATGGAAAGACGGTTCATCGGTTTAGCGATGGAATCGTCATTCCAAGGAGGTGCAACCTGCGATCCGGTCGAACATTGGCCTGTGGTGTGGTGAGCAGGCTGGTTTGCCTGAGGGTGAATCGGCCGGCGAGGGGCGTGTCGGCAGAGTAAATTGAGGTTGGCCCTCCTCGGCGGATCCGTCGATAATGCTGCCTCAGCCACTTGTTTCCATGCGTGTACTCATCCCTATTCGAAAAGGTTGGATGGTCTGGCTCGGATTGCTGTTTTTGGCTCATGGGTCCGTGCTTGGCCGAGAACTCGAGTTGACCGGCGACTACGATGACGAGGGGACCGTCTCCAAGGCGGCGCCCGATCAGCCAGCCGGGGTGGTTTCCTTGCATGCCTTGCTCAGTCTGGAGTTTGTCCCCGGACTTGTCCGGTTGCTACACGACCAGACCGGAGTCGTGAAAATCAAGCATGAGGCCGGCGTGCTGGAGGTTGCCGTGGTCAACCGGGAGGGCGAAGTGATTTGGCAGGAGCGCTGGAAGCAAGGCGAAGGGTATCAGCGCTCGGGCGACACCCTGTCATTGCATTTTCGTCCGGGTCGAAAGGACAAGGAGGAGTTCCTGTTGAACTTCGAGACCGTCACCGCTTATCGACTCCTGCAGGTGGAAGTGGTGCGGTTGACACCGACCGTGCTCGGACCCGTCAGGCATCCGATGGGGACGTACCTGTTTCACCGGGCCCAGTAGCCTTCGGTCAGAAAGAGTGCGCAGGAGCCCCGGGGTTAGGGCTTCTGGGCCGCGGCCGCGGGCGGCGGCGCCCAGTTGAGCGTGTGCGGTTTGCGATCCAGGCTGGCGGCGACGTCCGTGGCGGCTTGAGTGACGGTGCCGGGTTTGCTGAGGAAACCAAGGTCGCTGAACCACTCGAGAAAACGGGCGGGCCAGGTGCCGAAGGGCAGACCGCCGTAATTGGAAACGCCGCCGGAGGAGGGTGGTTCACCCGGAGGACCTTTGTCACCGGGGTGGCGGCCGCGGGCGTAGATGTGCAGTTCCATGTTGGGAACGCCGTCGTCCAGGAGGGCGGAGAAGTAGTCGTTGGCCCACCGGGCATGAATCCAATCGCCTGAGCCGGTGCTGGCGATGAAGGCGGGCGGAGCGTCACGCGGGATGGTGGGTTTTCCGCCGAGCGAGAAGGCGGACGGACCGGGATAAATCAGGGCGGCGAAATCAGGACGTGAGGAGATCTTGGCCAGGGGGTTGGTCGGAACATCGTTTTGCTGATCGAATTCCGCCCATTGGAGCGTGGTGGCGGCAGCCAGTTCTGCGCCGGCCGAGAAACCCATCAGGCCGATCCGGTTCGGGTCGAGATTCCATGCTTTCGCGTAGGCGCGGACGAGCTTGATGGCCTGCAGCGCGTCGCGCACACCGTCGACCTTGGGCTCGTAGCCGTCGCTACGCAGGCGGTTGCGCAGGATGACCGTGTTGATGCCGTGCAGGGCGAAATAGTAAACCTCGTCGATGCTTTCC
>JBDKHE010000646.1:0-8362 GCA_039797805.1 Verrucomicrobiota bacterium | reverse complement strand
CGTTTTCTGAACGACAAGGTGGTCGGCTTGTGGTCGGTCCGGCGGGATGATTTCTTCCAACAGAGCAAGGGGGCCACCAGCCGCTTCACCTCGGTGCTGGATGCCAACGGCAAAGCCACCGGCGCCACGCCATACAACCTGGGCACCCAGGTCCAGGCGCCGAACGGAAACTATCACTCGCTGCCCGATTCGCCGAACTGGATGTATGATCCGACCAACGACAAGCGGGCGATCCAGACGACCCGGGCCTGGGGTCTCGTGGTGCATTCACCGGAGTTCATCAACAAGCACCTGCCGTGGGGCACGAACTTCAGCTACAGTCTGAATGCCTCGAGCAATTTCCGTCCCGAGAGCCTGAGCTTCGACATGTATCACAAGCCCAACGGCACGCCTTCGGGTGTCTCGCGCGACCATTCGTTCCGCATCAACACCCTCGACGGCCGGTTGGACATGCGGATCACCTGGTTCAAGACGGTGCAGAAGAACGCCTCTTACGGCGGCGGTCCTTCCGGCCAGCAGATCAAGCAGCAGCTGGCCCGCACGCTCAACGGCCTGATGATCGACGCGACCTCCAGCTCCGGTGTGCAGAACACGACGCCAGAATGGCTGATCAACAAGTGGTTCTTCGGCGACAGTTACGACAAGGCGCTGGCGGCCCAACCGATCCCGACGAACTGGACCAAGGAGAACGGCGCCGCGTTGCTGAACCAGCCCCTGCGCATCCGCCGCCTCGCGGTGCCGGGTGAACCGGGCTACATCGCCGAAGGCACGCCCCGGCCGACCGGTGGCGGCACGTATTCGGAACCGCCCATCACCGCGGCCGAGCTGCAGTATCGTCGCGAGTGGTTTGCGGCCCGCACTGATGCCGAATGGTTCCGTCCGTTCAACATCTACACGGACCAGGGCCTGAATCTGAACGACGGCTTTGGCCTCGTGCGCACCCCGGTGGGCAGCTCATCCGCCGCCCCGGCCTTTTCCTGGAATGCCGATGGTGGCCCGATTGGTTTTGGCAACACTTCCGACAAGACCTCGAAAGGCGTGGAGATTGAAATCGCCGCCAACATCACGCCGAACTGGCGCGTGATCTTCAACGGCTCGCGCACCAATGCCAGCGACACCAATATCCTCAACGTGGCCGGCGGCGGCAACATGCTGAAGTACTACCAGGCGGTCAAACCGGTGGCTCAGGACGGTTATTCGCCCAGCGACGCCACCGCGACCTACAATTACTGGCAGAAGAAAGGCTTCGCGCACATTGCGCCCTTCGGTGACAACAGTCGCGAGTATCTCGGCTATCTCTGGACCGACGGTTTCGAACGCTCGTACCTCCAGGCCCTCGCCGCGGAAGGCAAGGATGTGGGCGAGCTGCGCCAGTATCATGCCAACCTGATCACCTCCTACGATTTCAAGGAAGGCCGCTTCAAGGGATTCGGCATCGGCGGTGCGGTGCGCTGGCAGGACAAGCCGCTGCTCGGCTTCAAGAAGGTGTTTCTCGATACCCCGGTGCTCAACTGGGTCGACGATCTCTCGGCGCCGATCTACGGCAAATCGGAAACCAACTGCGACCTGTGGGTCTCCTACCGGCACCGCCTGAACAAGAAGGTCAATTATTCGATCCAGCTCAATGTCCGGAATGCTTTCAAGGGCAAGGGCCTGGTGGCAGTGACGGCCAACCCCGACGGCAGCGTAGGTTCCTATCGCATGTCCGAGGGCACAACCTGGGAGATCTCGAACCGGTTCGAATTCTGAGTGTCAGGGAAGAACCATTGGGTCAGGGTGTTGACAAAGGGAGCCGGTTAACCGGCTCCCTTTTCATTTTGGGGGACGACAGGGGGCAGCAGGCTGCCCTAAGAATAGGTCATTTTGAATGGGTCCTATGCAACCCACAGGGCCTATGGTTTGCCGATATGCTAGACGACAAATTCATCCCCTCCCATGGCGGCTACCAGAATTTGAAGGCCTTTCAGAAGTCGCGGATCGTGTATGATGGCACGGTGTGCTTTTGTAGTCGGTTCCTGGACAAACGGGATCGCACGGTCGACCAGATGGTGCAGGCGGCGCGATCAGGAAAACAAAACATCCTCGAGGGCAGCCAGGCATCGGGAACTTCCAAGGAGATGGAGCTCAAGCTCGTGAATGTGGCGAGAGCGAGTCTTGAAGAGTTGCTGGAGGACTATCGCGACTATCTGCGGGTGCGCAGCTTGAAGCCGTGGGCGAAGGATGCAAAGGAAGCGCTCTTTGTGAGAAAGCTCGGGGCTCAAAATAGGTCCTATGAGTCCTATAGGACCTATATAGAGACCCGACCGGCCGAGGTGGTTGCCAACATCCTTATCTGCCTCATCCACCAGACGAATTTCCTGCTCGATCAACTGCTGCGGCAGCTGGAGCAGGCCTTCGTGGCCGAGGGCGGGCTGCGCGAGCGCATGACCCGCGTCCGGTTGCACAATCGTTGATCCTAGAACAACCGCAGCAACAGCGAGGGCATCACGCCCAGCAGCACCAGGAGCCCGGCGGCGATCACCAGGGAAACGCGCGCGGGCCACGGAGTCGTCACGCGCGCCGCCTCTTTTGCCGGTGGGGCGACCAGCGCCTGCTTCAGGATCAGGAGATAGTAATACAGCGCCACGGCACTCAGCGCGATGGCGAGGATCACCAGCCAGCCGGCGGGACCGGCCAGACCACCGAGCCGAAGCACCGAGCTGAAAACGGCAAATTTGCCAAAGAATCCCGCCAGCGGCGGAATGCCTGCCAGCGAAAGAATGAACACGGCGAGACAGCCCGCCAGCAGCGGGGAGCGACGATACAGTCCGGCCAGGTCGGTCAGATTCTGCACGGGGCCGGCGGATTCCAAGGCGGCGATCACCCCGAAGGCGCCGACGGTGGCCAGTCCATAGGTCGCGGCATAAAAGTAGAGCGGTCCGAGGCCGATCCGGCCGGCGGCGATAACGCCCAACAAGAGGGCGCCGGCATGGGCGATGGCCGAGTAGGCCAGCAGGCGTCGCACGTTGGTCTGGGCCAGAGCCCCGATGTTGCCGAGCAGGAGCGAGGCGGCGGACAGCAGCGCCACCACGGGCGCCCAGCCGACCGAGATCGGGGTATGGGCGATGGTGCCGACAGCCGTGCCCAGCCCGCGCCACAGCAAGCGGGTGAAGAGCACCAGCCCGGCGAGCTTGGAGGCCGAGGCGATCAGCGCGGCCGCCGGAGCGGGGGCACCTTGATAAACATCGGGTGCCCAGAGATGGAAAGGAGCGGCGGCGGCCTTGAAGCCGAAGGCGACCAACACCATGACGAGGGCGACGATGAGCAGCGGGGGTTGTCCTTGGATGGCGAGCTGAGCGGCGATGTTGCCCAAGTGAAGCGTACCCGTCAGCCCATAGATCAGGCTGAAGCCAAAGAGCAAAAAGGCGGCGGACATGCCACCAAACAAAAAGTACTTGAGGCCGGCCTCGGCGGAGGCGGCGCTCTTCTTGTCGAATCCGGCCAGCACGTAGAGGGACAAACTCGCCAGTTCCAGTGCCAGAAAAATGATCAGCAGGTGGTTCGCGGCGGCCATCAGGGTGAAGCCCGTGGTGGCAAACAGCAGAATGGCCGTGAACTCCGCCGGATGACGTTGGCGGCTCGACTCCGGCAGCAGCGCGAGCGCGAGCGCGGCCAGCGCAATGACACCCACCCGGGTGGCCACCGCCAGCTGGTCGATCACGAGCATCTTTTGGAAAACCGGTCCGATGGCCCCTTGGGCGACCGCGGCGGTCGCCGCCATGAGCAAAGAGATCAGGCCGAGGGCGAGCGCGACGTGATGCCGGTTGGCCGGACGGTGCCGCGCCCACAGCACGTCGAAGAAGAGCACGAGCAGGGCACCGATCACGAGATGGCTCTCGGGACGAAGGGCGTGGAAGAGTCCGGAGTAGTCGGCGGTCATGAGGCACCTCCCGTCAAGATGGCATGGAAGTAGGGCGATTGCAGGGCCGGGCGGATCCAGTCGAACAACGTGTCCGGACTCAGACCAAGGTAGATGGTGGCGCCGAGCAGCAGCAGGGCCCCGGTCTTTTCCGGCCAGGTGATCGCCGGCAGGGGCTCAATGGGCGTATCGCAACGGTCGGTCCCGGTGCGGCCGAAGAAGGAAACCTGGATGGCGCGCAGAGTGAACGCCGCGGCGATCAGGACGCCGAAGGCGGCGGCCAGCGCCCAGAGGGGCTGCGTCTGCCAGGTGCCGATGAGAATGGTGAGCTCGGCCGGAAAACCACTGAAGCCGGGGAGCCCCATGGACGCGATGCCGGCGAGAACGAAGACCACCGCGGCAAACGGGATGAGCCGGTGCAACGACATGGCGCGCAGATCGGCCAGCTGGCGGGTGTGGGTGCGCTCATAGACCATGCGGCCCACGACCGCGAAGAGGAGTCCGGCGATCACACCGTGCGAGAACATCTGGAACACGGCGCCGCTGACGGCCGTGACGTTGGCGGCGGCCAGGCCGAGCAGGACGAAGCCCATGTGGCTGACGCTGGAGTAGCCGATGACGAACTTGAAGTCATCCTGCACGAGGGCGACGAAGCCCGCGTAGAGAATGCCGATGATGGCCAGCCAGGCGATATACGGTTGGAGCAACGCGAAGGCCGCCGGGGAGAGGGGCAGGGCCACCCGCAGGCAGCCGTAGGCGCCCAGCTTCATCACCACACCAGCGAGGAGCATCGACGCGGCGGTCGGGGCGGCGACGTGACCGGTCGGGGCCCACGTGTGCAAGGGGAACATGCCGGCTAGGGTGGCAAAGCCGGTGAAGACCAGTCCGAACACGCCGATCTGCTGCGCCAGACTCAGGCTGCCGGTCGCGGCGACCAGCTCGGGCAGGCTGAAACCGGTGCCGTGTCCCGCGGCGTAGGCCCAGAGGAGGCCCGCCAGCACGAGCGCGCTGCCCGCGAAGGAGTACAGCACGAGTTTCATCGCGCCGTATTCGCGGTTGGTGGAACCCCAGTTCGCGATCAGGAAATACTTCGGCACGATGGCGATCTCGTAGAAGACGAAGAGCACGAAGGCATCCGCGCTGAGAAACACACCATAAACCCCGCCGATCAGCGCGAGGTAGAGGGCGAAGAACTCGCCGGTGCGTTCCGTGATGTTCCAGGAGAAGAGCACGCCGGCCGTGGCGGCCAGGCCGGTGAGGACGAGGAGCGTCAGGCTGATGCCGTCGACCGCGAGATGGTAGCGGATGCCCATCTCAGGAATCCACGCCACGTTCACCAGATCCTGCAGTCCGGCGGCCGGGATAAAGCCGGTCGCGGCAGCCAGCACGATGCCCCAGGACGCGAGCGCGGTCAGGAGGGCGACAACCCGGGCGGCCTGGGCCGAGCGCGATCCCGCGGCCAGGGCCAACAAGGCGCCGGCGAAAGACACGTAGATGGTGCAGGGAAGGGCGTTCATGGCAGGGTGGTCGCCCAGGCGGTGACGAGCGGGTTAAAGAGGCCGGTGAGCAACTGGGGTACGAGTCCGAGTGCGAACATGAGCAGGAGCAGCGGCAGCAGGGTGATCAGCTCGCGGGTGTCGAGGTCACGGAACTTGATTCCCGCGCCGGCGGCCGGACCGTGGAAGACGCGCTGCCAGAAAGTGAGCAGGAAGAGCGCCGTGACGAGCAACCCGAGCGTGGCGATCGCCGCGAAGGAGGGGGTCAGGCCGAAGACACCGCGGAAGATCAGAAACTCACCGACGAAACCGTTGAGACCCGGGAGGCCGAGAGAGGAGAACAGGGCGACGCCGCAGAAGCCGGCGAAGATCGGGGCCGAGGTCCGCACGCCGCCGAAGTCGGCGAGGCCGCGTTTGCCGCCCGAGCGATTCTCCATGATGCCGACGCAGAAGAATAGCGCGGCGGCGGAGAGACCGTGGTTGAAGAGTTGCAGGAGGGTACCGCTGAGGGCGGCGGTCGTGGCGGCGGGGTTGGCCGGACCGGCCGAGGCGACGGCGAAGAGCGCGAGCAGGCAGTAGCTCAGGTGGTTGACCGAGGAGTAGGCGACCATGCGCTTGAGGTCAGTCTGCCGCATGGCCGCGTAGGCACCGAGGACCACGCCGCCCAAGGCGAGCCACAGCAAGGGGCCCGCGGCCGCATGCAGCGGAGCCGGGAAGAGCGGCCAGAGGATGCGGAGAAAACCATAAACGCCCATCTTGGACATCACGCCGGTGAGGAACATCGACGTGCCGGTGGGGGCCTCGGCATACGCCGGGGGCAGCCAGGCGTGGCAAGGGAACAGCGGCACCTTCACGGCGAAGCCGAGCAGCACGCCCAAAAAGACGGCCTGCGGCCAGAACCCGCCGACGGCGGCGAGCTTGGTCGCCAGCACGCCGCTGCGGGCCAGGGCGGCGAGCTCGATGAAATCAAAGGTGCCGGTGGCGGCGTAGAGGGCGGCGAAACCGAGCAGGAGGAAGGCGCTGCCGCCGATGGTGTAGATGACGAACTGGTAGGCGGCGCGAGGGGCGCCGGGGCCGCCCCAGAACTTGATCAGGAAGAATGCGGGCACGAGGCTCAGTTCCCAGAAGACGAACCAGGGAAAGAAATCCAGGGCGAGGAACACGCCCAACGCGCTTCCCTGCAGCAGCAGGAAGAGCGAGCCATGGATGGCCGGGCAGCGGATGTTGCGCGGGGTGCCGAACAGCACGAGCGGCGAGATGATGCCCGTCAGCAGCACCAGAATCAG
Source organism: Verrucomicrobiota bacterium (assembly GCA_039797805.1). Lineage (GTDB taxonomy): Bacteria > Verrucomicrobiota > Verrucomicrobiia > Opitutales > Opitutaceae > Lacunisphaera. The sequence goes on along the minus strand of JBDKHE010000646.1, from coordinate 1,682 downwards.
GCTGAGGCCGTCGAGGCCCAGATGGTAATGGACGTTCAGCGCCGCGATCCACCGGTGCTTCTCGGTGAGCTGCATGGCCGTCACGGACGGATCAAACCGGGCCAAGGCCAGGGCGCCCAGTACCAGGGTGGAGAGACTGAACAGCAGGGGCAGCGAGTGGCGCAGCGCGGTGGGCAATTGCCGGCGCAGCACAAAGACGATCAGGGCGCCGACCCAGGGAGTGAAGACCAGGAGCGAAAGCAGCGGCCAGTTGTTCATAGGGCACCTCCCAAGATCACGAGGATGAGCAGGAGAACGAAGCCGTAGGCGAGGGTCCGGAGATAGCCATGGGTTTCGCCGGACTGGGCCTTCGAATAGGCGTCGCCAGTCGCGCGCAGCTTCCGGCTGGTCACGTCGAAGCCGGCGTTGAGACCCTGCTCATCATTTTCGCGGCTGACCACGCCGGTGTATTCGCTGAAACGGGCGAGGAAGACGATCGCGCCATCCCACACATAGGTTTCCAGGAAGGCGGCGAAGCTTGCGACGCCCTGATGCAGTCGGCCGACGGTGGCTGCGTAGAGTTCGTCGAAGCCCAGTCGGTTGGCCAGGGCCGCGAAGGTGCGCGGTGCGGCGGAGGCGAGCGGATCGGTGGCTTCCGCCGAGGCGCGCGTCTGGCGTCCGTACCAGGCCCAGCCGATACCGATGCCCAGGGCAACCAGCACGACGGAGAGACCCATGAGGCCCGCGCCGGCGAAGAGCGGTTCGCCGTGCACCTCGGCTTCGCCCAGGAGTTTGGACTGCAACCAGGGGAAGGCGGGGGTGCCCAGAAAACCGAGGACAATCGCAAAGAAGGCCAGCGCGACCAGCGGGAGGGTCATGGCCGGGCCGTTTTCGTGGGCATCCTCGGCTTGGTGTGACCGCGGTTTCCCGAAGAACGTTTCCGCCATCAGGCGGGTGTTGTAGAAAGCGGTGAGGACCACGCCGAGCACGGCGGCGTAGAAGGGTAGGTGGGAAACCTGCCAGCCATGCGCGGCGTGCAAGATGGCTTCCTTGGACCAGAAGCCGGAGAAGAACAGCGGCACGCCGACGAGGGCCATCGTGCCAATCGTGAAGGTGATGAAGGTGACCCTCATCTTCTTCGACAGGCCACCGAGCTGGCGGATGTCCTGTTCGTGATGCGCGGCGTGGATGACAGAGCCGGCACCGAGGAAGAGCAGGGCCTTGAAGAAGGCGTGCGTGAGCAGATGGAAGATCGCGGCCGGCCACGCGCCGACGCCAACCGCGAGCATCATGTAGCCGAGCTGCGAGACGGTGGAGAAGGCGAGGATGCGTTTGATGTCATTCTGCGCGACCGCGATCATGGCGCCGAGCAGGGCGGTGATGGCCCCGATGTACGCCACGACGGTGAGTGCGTGCAGGGGCAGGCCGGTGAGGGCCTGGTCGGCGGACATCAGCGGATAGACGCGGGCGATGAGGAACACGCCGGCCGCGACCATGGTGGCGGCATGGATGAGGGCGGACACCGGGGTGGGGCCTTCCATGGCATCGGGCAGCCAGACGTGCAGCGGGAATTGCCCGGATTTGCCGACAGCCCCCGCAAAAATCAGCAGGCTGATGGCCGCGGCGACACTGAGCCCGAAGACCGGGGAGGTCATGCCGGCCAGCAGGGAGACCTGCGCCGGTTCAAGCAGTCCCTGGCCGTG
>JBDKHE010000645.1:0-3392 GCA_039797805.1 Verrucomicrobiota bacterium | reverse complement strand
TAATCAGTCTGGCCACCGTTGTTTCGGGCCAGACCACCACCAGCCAAGAAGTCCTCACGCTTGACAAGATCGTGGTGACCGAAATGAAGGGGTTTTCGGACCAGGCCATTCCGGAAGTGACTCCGGTTTCGTTCAGCGAAATCGGCAAGGAAACGATCGCAGCAGAACTAGGCTCACGAGACATCCCGCTCGTGCTCAACAGCACTCCCTCCGTTTTCTCCACGACCGACAGCGGTGGTGCGGGCGATGCCCGGGTCAACGTCCGCGGCTTCAGTCAGCGCAATGTTTCGATCCTCATCAATGGTGTGCCGACCAACGATATCGAGAACGGCTGGCTGTACTGGTCGAACTGGGATGGTCTCGGCGATGTGACGAGCACCATCCAAGTGCAGCGCGGACTCAGCAATGTGACCCTACCGACCCCCTCGATCGGCGGCACCATGAACATCATCACGGATCCCGCGTCTTCACGGGCCGGCATCTCGGCGAAGGTCGAAGGTGGCAGCGACGGGTTTCTGAAGGGCACCGTGGTTGCCAATACCGGGCTCCGGCAAGGCAAGTACGCATTGACGGTGGGCCTCGTGCGCAAGGTCGGTGACGGCTACGCGCGCGGCACCTTCACCGACGGGTGGGGGTACTATTTCGGCGCGATGTGGAAACTGAGCGAACGCAACCGGCTGGAGCTGTTTGCCATCGGCGCGCCCCAGCGGCACGGCCAGCGCACTTTCGCCTCCAATATTGCGGCCTACGACTCGGCCTACGCCAAGAGCCTTGGCTATTCCGACGCCGAGGTGGCGTCCGCGATCTCCCGCGGACCGGTCAATTCAGGCGAGGCCTTCAATCCTAATTTTGCTCCGGTGAGCCGAAACTATTCCGGCCGGCAGTATTTCTGGGGCGGCACGCATGCCCGCTATGATGCCGGCTTCATCAATGAGCGGGAAAACTATTTCCACAAACCCCAGGTGAACCTCAACTGGTACTCCAAGATCTCCGATGAGCTGCGGCTTGATTCCGTCTTCTATTATTCCGGTGGTCGTGGGGGCGGGTCCGGCACACTCTACAACACCGCGCCGATCTACGGCTTTCAGAGCAGCTCCCGGGCGTATGCCTTCGTCGCCAATACCGATCCGCTCTATGGCAGCGCCTACAATTGGGATGCCACGATCGCGGCCAACGCCGGCACCACCACCGTCCGGGGCGACCGCACCAAGCCGGCGGGTCAGTCCCTCGCCATTCTGCGCAACAGCGTCAACAACCAGGATCAGTTCGGCATTGTGTCCAAACTCGGTTACCAGTTGTCGCCCGCCGTCAAGCTCACGGCCGGCATCGACTGGCGTACCGCGACCATCGACCACTTTCGTGAGGTCCGTGACCTCCTGGGCGGCAGCTACTATGTGCCGAGCGACACGCAGGTGAGCGAATTCAATCCCGCCGGCATCAACGCGCACCTCGGCCTCGGCGACAAGGTCGACTATTACAACACGAACACGGTCGACTGGCTCGGACTGTTCCTGCAGGGACAGTATGAAGCGGGCCCGGTCAGCGCGTTCGCCGTCTATGGGGCCTCGTCGGTCGATTATTCCTACGTTGACCACTTCCGGAAGGCGGCCAACGGCACGAGCGAGTTCGAACTCAATCCCAGCGCCGACAGCGGTCAGCAGATCAAGGGAGGCATCCAGTACGCATTCGACTCAGGCCTGAAGGTCTTCGGCAATGCCGGGTGGGTCTCCAAGGTCCCGGTTTTCGACGGGGTGATCAACGATATCAACGGCGTGCTGGTGAACACGAGCAATGAGACGTTCAAGTCGATCGAGGGGGGCGTGCGCTACACCACGCCGGACCGCAAATTCAATGTATCGGCGAGCTATTACTTCACCCAATGGCGCGATCGCACGGTTTCCAACGTGAATGCCCAGGCCGACACGGTCACGTATCTGCGCGGAGTGAATTCGGATTATTCGGGCATTGAGATCGAGGGCGCCTGGATGCCCGCCCGTTGGATCCGCTTCGATGCTGCCGCCTCCTTGGCCAGCTGGACCTACCAGAGTGACGTGGCTTCCCAGGTCTTTGATCTCGGTTCGGGTGCCGAACTGCCCTCGGCCGGTTTGATCTACATCAAAGGCCTGAAGGTGGGTGATGCACCCCAGACCCAGTTCGCCTATTCCACGACGGTCTACCCCACCCGGGGGTTGTCCATCAAGCTCGAGGGCCGGTCTTACTCCCGTTACTGGTCAGACTATCAGCCCGAGACGCGGCAGGATGCCACCGACCGGGCTCAGCCCTGGCAGATTCCGAATTACCAGGTGTATGACCTGCACTTGAATTATCGGCTGCCCAACGCTTCGCGAAAGTACGACATCACGCTATTCGCGCACTTCTTCAATCTGTTCGACAAGACGTATGTATCCGATGCGACCGACAACAGTTCCTTCGAAGCCATCACCACCGCTCCGTTGCACACGGCGCAGCGGGCCGAAGTGTTCCTCGGCGCTCCGGCGACCTACAACTTCGGGGTGAAAGTGACCTTCTGATCGAGGAGAATCCTCCACGATTGGACATACACAGGGCGGCTAGGTGCATAGCCGCCCTGTTCGCTATTCGGGTTGCGGCGGCCCGTCGGGTTTTCGCTTCCGATCTGACTCAGGGTTGCAGCAAGCGGATCCGGATGTTGCGGAACCAGACGGGCTGGGATTCGGACTGAAGGGCGATGTGGCCGGAGCTGAGCTGGAGCGGCGCTCCCAAGGCGAGCAGGGCCTGGGCGCTCTGTTCCTTGGGATCGAGCTGAGGGTGTTGGTAGCGGAGCACCTCGACGCCGTTGATGCGGTGGATCACCTCGTCGTTGCCATGGACCTCGACCTCCACGGCGACCCATTCATCGAGGGGGGACAAGGTGCTGTCGTGGGCTTCGATGATGTGATTGGTCGTGAGCTTGCCGTCTTTTACCAAGTTGGTCCCGGGCGTGCAGGCGTTGCCGGTCTGGCGTCCGGCGGAGGTGCCCTGGCAGAGGAATTGGACCTCCAGGCTCGCCGGCCATTCCTGGTCCACGGTCATGGTGAGCGGTGACTGCGAGTGGATCATGACGCCGCTGTTGAACTTTGCCCAGGGCGGGGAGTCCGCCATGGGCGTGCCGGTGAAGCGATAGTCCAGGCGCAGGACGTAGTGGGAGTAGGGCAGATTGGTGTAGAGGTGGGCGAACTGCTTGTTGAAGAGACGGTATTTGTCGTACGCGACCTTGATCACGCCGTCCTCAACCCGAAAGGTGTCGGCGTAGTTTTCGCCCAGCGGATGCTGCGCCACTTTGACCGTCCAGCCGCTGAGGTCCTTCGCGTTGAAGAGACTGATCCATTGATCTGGTTGCGCCGCATCGTCGGCGGCAATGAGCATGGGGCCAC
>JBDKHE010000644.1:0-3755 GCA_039797805.1 Verrucomicrobiota bacterium | reverse complement strand
ACGACTTTCGCAATCCGGCCTTCCTGTCCGAGGCCGAGTTGCGCCGCCTGCGTCTGGTGCATGAGGATTTTTCCCGCTACCTCGGTGCCCGCCTGGCCCTGTTCCTCCGCATGGAAATCGGCTTGAAGCTGACCAAGTTCACGACGGTCAACTATGCCAAGTTCACGGAGTCCCTGCCCAGCCCGACGCATATCTGTCTTTTCAAGGCCGAGCCCCTGACCGGGGTTGGCATCCTCGATTTCAGTCCGCGGCTGGCCCTCACGCTCGCCGACCGCCTGCTGGGCGGTCGTGGCAATGCCGTGAAGGTCGAGCGCTACCTGACGGAGATCGAAGTCGCGCTGATGGACGACATCGTCCACCTGATCTTGGAGGAGTGGTGCCACCAGTGGAAGGCCGAGCAGGAACTCAATGCCGTGATCGTCGGTCACGAGAACGGCGGCAAATTCCTGCAGACCTCTCCCCGTGATGCGGTGATGGTCGCCATGTCGATGGAAGTGACCTTCGGCGATTGCACCGAGCAGATCCAGCTGGGCGTGCCCTATTACACGATCGAGCCGGTGATGCGCAAAATGCAGGCCCGCCGCCAGAAAGATGCCACCGTGGCGACCACCGCCACCGTGCAGGCCAAGCGCGCGACCTGGCAGGATTCTTACGACAGCATCACAATGCCCGTCCGCGCCCAGTGGGACGGTTTTCACATCAGCTTGCGCGAGATCACCAATCTGCGGGTGGGGGATGTGCTGGAGATGCCGTCCGACCAGATCCGCCAGACCAACATTCTTTTGAACGGCCAGCCCAAGTTTGTCGGCACGGTCGGCCTGGAAAGTGACCACGTGGCCGTGCAACTCACCGCCAAGCTCGGTGCCAACCAACAACCCCTTTTAACCTCCGCCTCCCATGGAAGAAAAAACCCTTGATATCGTCCTCGACGTAAAGGTCAAAGTCACCGTCCAGCTCGGCTCCTGCCAGCTGCCGATGCGCGATGTCCTCGAACTTGCCCCCGGCTCCGTGGTCCAGCTCAGCCAGCAGGCCAGCGATCCGGTCGGCCTCTATGTCAACGACAAGCTGGTCGCCTATGGCGAAGTCGTCGTGGTGGAGGATCAGTTTGGCATCAAGATCACCGAACTGGTCGGCAGCGCCCAGTCATGAGCCGGGCCTGTTCCAGCCTGATCTTGCTCGGCCTTCTCTTCGTTGTGCAACCGGCGCAGGCGGAGGACGCGGTGATCTATCCCCGCGGGACCGCCCCGGCCGGTGGTTCCTCCGGTGCCGCCGACGGCGGCCGGTCCAACACGGTCCTTTTGCTCGGTTCCGCGGCCGTGGCCGCTGGTGCCGGCTGGTGGTTGTGGCAGAAACGCCGGGCCGTCACCCAGGGTGCCGCTGGCTCCGCCCGCCTCGCCATCGTGGAAAGCCGCTCGCTCGGCTCCCGCCAGTATCTCGTCGTCGCCGACTATGATGGCCGGAAGTTTCTCCTCGGGGTCTGCCCGGGCAGCATCAAAATGCTCACCCCGCTCGACGCCGGCAAGACGCCTGAGCAATCGTGAACTCCTCCCATCCGCTTTCCTCCCTGTTCGCTTCATGGTCCAACCTGAAGCCGGCGCAAGTGTCTGACTTCAGGTCCGCATGCTCCGTCCGCCTCTGGCTGCGCCGCAGCCTCCTGGGTCTGCTTTTGGCTGTCGTTGGTTGGGTCACGGTTCCGGCCCAGGCCCAGGACGCGACGCCCGTCTCGACCCCGGCGCTGATCCAACCGGCGGCTGCTGCAGCCTCGACCGCGACCACGGCGGTGCCTGCCCCGGCGCCTTCCCGCAGTCCCATGCGGCTCAATATCGACCTGGAAGGGGCGGATCGTCCCGCGGACCTCAGCGTTGCGGTGCAGCTGGTGCTGCTGATGACCCTGCTGACGGTGGCTCCTTCGTTGGTGCTGCTGATGACGAGTTTCACCCGCATCGTGATCGTGCTGGGTTTTGTGCGCACCGCCCTTGGCGTGCCCAGCGCCCCCTCCAACCAGATCATCGTGGGTCTCTCGCTCTTCCTGACTTTCTTCATCATGGGGCCGACCTTTGATCGCATCAACTCCGAGGCGATCCAACCCTACATGGGCAAGACCATCACCTCGTCCGAGGCCTTCGACAAGGCCGCCGGTCCGATGCGGGATTTCATGCTCAAGCAGACTCGCACCCGCAATCTCGAGTACTTCCTGCAACTGGGCGGCTACGGCCCGACGGCTGTGAAGGACCTGCCGATGCGCGTCGTGATCCCGGCCTTTGTGCTGAGCGAGCTCCAGTCGGCCTTTCAGATGGGCTTTCTCCTTTTCCTGCCGTTTCTGGTCATCGATTTCCTCGTGTCTTCCGTCCTGATGGCGCTCGGCATGATGATGATGCCGCCCAACGTGGTCTCCCTGCCTTTCAAACTGCTGCTCTTTGTCCTGGTCGACGGCTGGCATCTCATTGTCCAGTCGCTGGTGCAAAGTTTCGGCTGATCCCCCGCCATGAATCCTGAAATCGCCATCGATCTCTTCAAGTCCACGGTCATGTTCGCCCTGTACCTGGTCGCCCCTTTCCTGATCACCCTCATGTGCGTGGGACTGGTCGCCAGCCTGTTGCAGTCCGTGACCTCGTTGCAGGAACCGACGCTGACCTTCGCGCCCAAGCTCATTGCCTTGGCCGGACTGGCGCTGCTGCTGACGCCCTGGTTGCTGCGCTCCCTCTCGGAATTCACCATTTCCGTCATCAACCGCATGCCGGGCCTGGCGCACTGATCGCGCCGGCGCCTCCGCGTTTGTCATGGATCAGATGACAGGCATCTCGCCCGCTTCCGTGGAGGACAACGCATGAGCGAGGGCTATTTGTTCTGCTTCATGATGGTCTTCATGCGGTGCCTCGGCCTGGTGCTGCTGCTGCCGTCGCTGGGCAGCGATCGCAGCATCCCGCCCATGATCCGCGTGGCCCTGGCCTTGGGTCTCACCTTTTTGCTCGCCGGCTTGGTCCCCGAGGGGCGCATGCCCAAGGATGTCTGGGGCCTGGTGCTGGCTTCCGCCGGCGAGGTGCTGCTCGGTCTCGCCATGGGCTTCATGGTCCGCATGACCTTTGCTGCCGTGGAAATGGCGGCCCGCCTGATGTCATCCGAAATCGGCCTCGCCGCTTCCCCGGGCTTTGGTGCGCCGGACATAGCTTCCGAACCTCTCGCCGCCTTTGTCATGGCTCTGGCCGTCCTGCTTTTCTTTTTGATGGGGGCGCACCTCACGGTGCTCACCGCGCTGGCGCGGAGTTTTGAGATGGCGGCTCCTGGTATGCCTCTGATCGGGCGCGGGGCAGGGGAGCAGATGGTCCATGCCACCTCGCGGGTCATCGAACTGGGCCTGCGTATCGCCGCGCCGTTCATCGCGCTGAATTTCCTCGTGACGCTCGCCTTTTCCGTTCTCGGGCGCGCGGTGTCGCGCATGAACGTGTTTATCCTGAGCTTCTCGGTGCGCGCCCTGCTCGGCCTTGGCCTGTTGGGCACGGCCGGCGGCCTGATCGCCCGATACCTCTATGTTGAGTTTGGCGATATCCCGACCCAGATGCTGCTGGTGGTCGGCCGGAGCTGACTGATTCCAAGACAACGGCCGCAGCCCTCCTCCGGGAGGAGGGCAAATTCCGTTGATTGGCTCCCTTGCGGAAAAGGAGGTGCCCCGAAGCGACCGGGTATGGCCTGCACGTCCGCCAGCCCGCATGGCTCCCCGCGGCCTGATCGGTCAGGTGTCGGACTGGATTTGGACC
>JBDKHE010000643.1:0-7362 GCA_039797805.1 Verrucomicrobiota bacterium | reverse complement strand
GGAATACACGGAAGGTCGGCGGATGGCATAGGAGTGAACGGAGGGAACGGAGCGGCGGGATCGGGACACGGCACGGCTCGCAGGGATCAGCCGTCGCGGGGCTTCCGACTTCGCATAGCTTCGACGCGACAAGCTGGCTCGACAAGGACACGCCCTCAAAGGGGTTGCGTGGTTCGCTTTCGGAAAGGCCCACAGGGATCAGCCTTCGCAGGGCTCCGTCTCGACGAGCGTGGCCTTCCACCTTAATGAAGATTACGCGACCCTCAATATGCGGGTTGGGTGTGATTGCCTCGGTTGCCTCAGTTTCCTCCTGTGCAAAATCCGTTTTCCGTGTGTTCCGTGTATTCCGTGGTGATCAATTCCGGCTCGTGGGCGATCCACTTTGAAGCTGCCATACACGGCGCGTCGGGAGACTTGCCCTCCAGGGGAGTTGCGCGGGTGGCGGACGGCAAGGGCCACAGGGACCAGCCTTCGCAGGGCTCCGTCTCGACGAGCGGGGCCTTCCACCATAATGAAGATTACGCGACCCTCAATATGCGGGTTGGGTGTGATTGCCTCAGTTTCCTCCTGTGCAAAATCCGTTTTCCGTGTGTTCTGTGTATTCTGTGGTGATCAATTCCGGCCCGTGGGCGCTCTACCTTGATGCAGCCATACACGGCGTGTCGGGAGACCCGCCCTCCAGGGGAGTTGCGCGGGTGGCGGCAGGAAAGGGCCACAGGGATCAGCCTTTGCCTAGATTCCGGCTTCGGATAGGCTTCGGCTCGACAAGCGTGCCTTCCACCTTAGGAAGCGGCGCGTCGGGAGACACGCCCTCCACCTTTCTGAAGATTACGCAAAGAAGAGACACACCCCGTCGCTTGGCGACACCCCTCTTCCTAGAGGGGACCCAATCAACTGGTCCGGAAAGTCCCTCTAGAAAGAGGGGGATTTACGAAGACAGGCGCGGCGCGGCGGGATTACGAGGCCACGATACGGCGGAGGGCGGCCTGCCAGCCGGCGTAGAGGGAGGCGACCTGGTCGCTGCGTTGCTTTGGCTGGTAAACGGTTTCCTCGCGGGGGACCGCGGCGAGCGAGGCGATCGACGGGTGTACGCCGAGACCAAGCTGACCCGCCAGAACGGCGCCGAGCGGGGAGCAGTCCGACATGGTTGCGACCCGGAGTTCCACGCCGGTGAGATCGGCGGTGAATTGCATGAGGAACTTGCTGGCGGTCGGGCCACCGTCGCCGTGGAGCGCCACGAGCGGTACCCCGGCTTCGGTGCGCATGGCGTCGAGGGCGTCGCGGATCTGGTAGGCGATCGACTCGAACGCCGCCCGCGCCACGTGGCGGCGGTCGCTGTGGCTGCTCAGGCCGAGGATGGCCGCACGGGCGGCGGGTTGCCAGTGGGGCAGGCCGAGGCCGGTGAAGGCGGGCACGAGATAGACGCCGCTGTTGTCGGTTACCTCAAGGGCGAGCTTTTCGATGGCCGGGACGTCGGGCGCCAGGCCGAGCTGGTCGCGCAGCCAGGTGAGGGTGGAGGCGGCGGAGATGATGATGCCTTCGAAGGCGTAGGTGGCCTCACCGGCATGGGTCCAGGCCAGGGCGGTGAGCACGCCTTTCTGGGACAGGCGGGGTTTGGCGCCGATGTTGAGCAACAGCGAGGAGCCGGTGCCAAACGTGGCCTTGGCCGAGCCGGGGCTGTAGCAGCGTTGGGCGAAGAGCGAGGCTTGGGAATCGCCCATGACCCCGCGGATGGGCAGGGGCTTGGCCAGCAGGCCGTCGAGCGTGGTATCGCCGAAATGCGCGGAGCTGTCGCGCACCTCGGGCAGGGCCCGGACCGGCACCTGCCACATCCGGCAGAGTTCCTCGTCCCACCGCAGCCGGGTGATGTCGTAGAGGAGCGTGCGGCTGGCGTTGGTGGAATCGGTGGCGAAGACCTGACGCTCGGTCAGGCGGTAGATCAGGTAGGCGTCGATCGTGCCGATGAGGGCCGAGCCATCGGCCAGCCGGGCGGCGAGGTCGGGCTTGTGGCGGACCAGCCATTGGAGCTTTGAGGCGGAGAAATAGGCGTCGAGCTTCAGGCCGGTTTTCTCGTGCAGCATCGGCTCGCGGCCCGCCGTGGCGTGTTCCGCGCAAAAGGTGTCGCCGCGGCGGCACTGCCAGACGATGGCAGGGTGGAGCGGGCGTCCGGTGGCCCGGTCAAACACCACGATGGTCTCGCGCTGGTTGGTGATGCTCAGGGAAACGATCTGCGCGGTCCGGGCCATCTGCCGCGAGAGCAGGGACTGGAGCACGGCGAGCGTGTTCTGCCAGATTTCCTCGGCGTCGTGCTCGACCCAGCCGGGCTGGGGATAATGCTGCTTGTGGTCGCGCGACTCACGATCGTGAGAGCGGCCTTCGGCGTCGAAGAGGAGGGCTTTCGTGGCCGAGGTGCTTTGGTCGAGGGCGAGGAAGAGCATGCTGAAGAATGCGACCGATATGACTGACAGGACCGCTGGACTAGGCCAACAGGGACTGGGCCGTGGCGCTCAGGCCTTCCATGCTGATGCCGTAGTGGCGGAAGATGTCGGCCTGGGCACCGGTGACAGTGTCCTCGTCGGGGAAGCCGACGATCTTGAACTTTGGCGCGAGGCCGGCCTGGAGGAGGGTGGAAGCGACGGCCTCGCCCACGCCGCCGTTGACCATGTGCTCCTCGACGGTGATGACGGCCCTGCAATCGCGGCCGGCGGCCAGAATCGCCTCGATGTCGAGGGGCTTGACGCTGTGCAGGCTGAGCACGCGGGCGGAGATGCCCTGGGCGGCCAGATGCGCGGCCGCGAGGAGGGCGTGCACGACGGTCTCGCCGTTGGCGATGAAGGCGACGTCGCGACCCTCGTGGATCAAGCGGGCCTTGCCGACCTTGAAGCCGTTGGCGGAGCCGGGCAGGTCATGCATGGCCGCCTTGCCGAAGCGGACGAATACCGGGCGGGTCGCCTGGGCGGCGTAACGGATCGCCTCGCGGGTCTCAAAGTTGTCCGCCGGGACGAGGATGGTGAGGTTGTTGATGGCGCGGAGGACGGCCAGGTCGTGAATCGAGTGATGGGTGCTGCCGAGCGCGCCGTAGCTGACGCCGGAGCTGATGCCGACGACGACGCCCGGGACGTTGGAGTAGCAGATGTCGTTCTTGATCTGCTCGAGCGAGCGGGCGGTGAGGAAGCAGGAAGGCGAGACGCCGAAGGACTTCTTGCCGCAGGCGGCGAGACCGGCGGTGATGCCGACGAGGTTCTGTTCGGCGATGCCGACCTCGACGATCTGTTTGGGCAGGGCCTTGCCGTAGGGGGCGAGTTTGCCGGAACCGCGGGAGTCGCTGGTGACGGCCACGATGTTGCGGTCGGCGGTGGCGAGGGCCTGTAGCGTGTCGGCGAACTCCTCGAGATTGGCGCGGCCCTTCTTGAGGCCGAGTTTCTGCAGCTGCTCGGCGGCCGCAGGCGTGAACATGGAGGGGGCGGGGGCGCTCATTGGAGGGTCTCCTGAAGTTTGGCGGCGGCGGTGTCCAGCTCGGTGATGGCCTGGGCGAGTTCGGCGTCACTCGGGACGCCATGGTGCCATTTGCCGACGTTTTCCATGAAGCTGACGCCTTTGCCTTTGACGGTGTTGGCGATGACCAGGAGCGGTTTGCCCGGGTGGGGCGTGGTGATGGCGGTGGTCAGGGCGGCGTAGTCGTGGCCGTTGACCGGGCGGACTTCCCAGCCGAACGCGAGCCACTTGTCCGCGAGCGGTTCGTTGGACATGACGTCCTTCGTGTGGCCGGTGATCTGCAGGGTGTTGTGGTCGAGAATGGCGACGAGGTTGTCCAACTTGTAGTGGGAGGCGGCCATGGCGGCCTCCCAGTTGGAGCCTTCGGCGAGCTCGCCGTCACCGAGGAGGGTGTAGACGCGGTAGGCGGCGGCGTCCTGCTTGGCGGCAAGGGCCATGCCCAGGCAGATCGGCAGGCCGTGGCCGAGGGCGCCGGTGTTCATTTCCATGCCCTTGATCTTCCGGGTCGGGTGGCCGACGTAGTAGGACTTGTAGTGACAGACGGTATCCAGGGCCGCGTCCGGGAAATAGCCGCGGTCGGACATGACGGCGTAGAGGGCCTCGACGCAGTGGCCCTTGCTCTGGACGTAGCGGTCGCGCAACGGATCCTCGGTCGTCTCCGGCGTGATGCGGAGGATGCGGTTGTAGAGCACGTTGAGGATATCGAGGCAGGAGAGGCCGCCACCGGTATGGCCGGCACCGGCGCCATGGATGAGCTGCAGCATCCGCCGGCGCAGGGCGAAGGATTTCAGCAGGAGGGCTTGGTCGGAGAGCATGGAGTGCAGGGGAGGGGGACGGGGGAGCGACGCGCTCAGGCGTCCTGGTTTTCGTGGTGATAGACTTCCCAGCCGAGGTAGCGGGTGAAGGCTTCCTCGAGAATGGCGGAGGTGTGGGAGCTGTTCATGACAACGTGGTGCTCGAAGCCCTCGCGGCAGATGTGGTGCATGAGCTTCTGGAGCCGCGGCACGTGGGCGACGGCGCGGTTGCCGAAGGTCTTGAGCTCGTCGTTGGTCAGCTGGCCCTGGCCGACATAGGCGCGCATGACGCCGCTGGTGTCGTCGGTGGTGATGCGACCGTAGGTGAGCGGCGTGGCCGGCGTGCGGCCGTCGAGGGCGCCCCAGGTGTTTTCCACCCCGAGGGTGGAGCCGAGGATGGGGGCGTTGAGGATCTTGATGTCCGGCAGGAAGGACTTGGCCCAGTTGCCGCAGTGGAAGAGCACGCACTTGTCGTCGTGGGTGCCGTAGTTGTTGTTCCAGTCCACGAGGGCGCTCGGCGTAAGGGAGGCGAGCTGCATGGCGTACATGGTGAGCACGCCGGTGACGTCGACCTCGCAGGCGCTGGGCAGGAAGTTTTCGGACATCATGCTCATGCTGGTGCAGACGTTGCAGCCGTGGTTGGCCTGCACGGAGGTCCAGCACTGGATGGCGGTGGCATCGAGGTGGTGGGCGGCGACGAAATCGTCGAGGACGATGCCGAGGCGGGCCATCTGGATGAGCTTGGCGGGCGGGACGGCCGTGGCGTTGGCGTAGGCCTTGATCTCGTCGATCTTGGCGACGACGCGTTTGTCGGCCTCGGCGATCTTGCCGGCGGCCCCGAGGATCTCGGAGAGGTCGACCGTGGTGACGGAGATGCCGTTGCGCTCGAGAATCTTCTCGGAGTAGCGGACGGTGTTGAAGGCGCCGGGACGGGCGCCCACGGCGCCGATGCGGACGCCGCGCAGACCGCGGACGACGCGGCAGACGCCGAGGAACTTGTTGAGGTCGGCGCGGAAGGTGGCGTCGGTCGGGAGGACGACGTGCTTGGTCGTCAGGGAATACGGAATGCCGGCCTGGCGGAGATTGTTGCAGACGGAGATCTTGCCGCAGAAGGCATCGCGCCGGCGGATGACGTCGAGGCGGTCGAGATCGTCGGGGTAGCCCTGGACGAGCACCGGGACATTGAGCCCGGCGAGCTTCAGGGTGTCGGCCACGCCCTTCTCGTCGCCGAAGTTGGGCAGCACCACGAGCACGCCGGTGATGCGTTCCCGGTTGGCCTTGAAGAGGTCGGCGCACTTGCGGGCGTCATCGTGGGTCTCCACGCCGCCGAGCTTGGTGGCGGCCGGGTCCAGCATGACGGCTTCCACGCCCAGTTCGGCGAAGAGCTTGATGAAGTCGGCGCGGGCCTCCCCCACGAGCTTGTCGGGGAAGAAGTCGCGATTGCCGAAGATGACGCCGAGAACAGGGGTAGGAGATTTCATGAGTAGAGGGAGAATCCGCAGCTTGCGGAACAGGGCAGGATAGAGAAGGGGTATCGGGGTTGACCGATCCACAATCATAAGCCAATCATGGCGTATATTCTCCCGCATTTCCGGTTACAATCTGCGGCTTCCTAATATTATGCCTTTGTTTGATCCCGACCGTCCCGATTTCACCCCCTACGGGTTCTCCTGTGTCCGGTGGACGCCGTCCCCCATGAAGCGGCCCGATCACCACAATGAGATCGAGGTCAATATTTTGGAGAAGGGTTGGGTGACCTACCTGCTGGGCGGCCGCAAAGTCCAGATCTCGGGCGGCCAGATGGGCGTGTTTTGGGCGGCGATCCCGCACCAGATCCTCGAGTTTTCACCCGGAATCAGCTACCTCGTGGTGACGATCCCGCTCGCCTGGTTCCTGCAGTGCAAGCTCCCGGAGCGCTTCGTGCAGCCGTTGCTCCGGGGCAGCGTGATGACCGAGGACCTCACCCTCGCCCGGCTCAAGCTCGATCACGTGCTGTTCGGCCAATGGGAGCAGGATCTGGTTGAGGCGGATGACGACGTGCAGCGCATCGTCATGCTGGAAATGGAGGCCCGGCTCCGCCGGATGATCGCGAAGATCCCGGCCAATGCCACTCCGGCCAAGAACGCCAACCCGATGAAGGCCCGGAAGGGCCGCAGCGCGCACGCGGGCCTGCATGGGAACGAATTGAACAAGGTCGAGCAGATGGCCTGCCTGATTGCGCAGCGTTACACCGAGCAGCTCACGGTCACGGAGATCGGCGAGCAGGTCGGGCTGCATCCCAACTATGCCATGGGGCTGTTCAAGAAGGCCTTTGGCACCACCTTGATCGACTACCTGACGCACCATCGCGTATCGCACGCCCAGCGGTTGCTGGCCACGACCGACGAGAAGATTGTCGAGGTGGCCTTCAGCTCGGGCTTCAACTCGATCAGCCGGTTCAACGAAGCCTTCCGCCGGGCCTGCGGGTGCACCCCGCGGGAATACCGCCTGCAGCACGAGACGACCTGACGGGGCCGCCGCGACTGCGGACCGGGATTAGCGGCCAGTCCCGGGCGCAGATTCCCCGACCAAGGAGTTGAGATAGTCTTCCAGGTTGGTGTAGCCGTCGGCGTTGCGATCGGTGGCGCCGTCGGCGGGGTCCGCCGGGTTCAAGCCATGGGCGATTTCCCAGGTATCAGGCATGCCGTCGCGATCAGTGTCCCAGCCGGAAGGGCGATGGATCTCGGGATAGTTGTCCCAGCCGCCGACATCGTCCTGTGAGTCGGGCAAGCCCGGCAGGCCGGTCTTGCTGCCCTGGTAGGTGAAGGTACCGGCCCGGGTCTCGGCGATGATGCGCTGGTCGTGGGGATCGAGCGCAGGGAAATTGCAGCCGACGTCGGCGAGGACGTTGGCGTAGGCTTCCTCGGCGGTGTGGGTGTGGACGTAGGACTCGAAAAAGGGTTGGTCGACGAACGGAGGATAGCTTGTCGGGATGACGCCGCCTTTCTCGGTCGCGGCGATGCGGCCCTTCTCCTGGTCGTCCACGCCGAAGTGTCCCGGCATGACGTTTCCGGCGAAGTAATACTGCTGGCTG
>JBDKHE010000642.1:0-2609 GCA_039797805.1 Verrucomicrobiota bacterium | reverse complement strand
CCTGGGGAGCGCGGGCTATATCTCGCCGAGCCATGTCACTCCCCTGGCCCAACCCGGAATGGTTTGGAAGGGACTGAAATGGATGCTGAACTCGCGCAGTCCGTTCTACATTGAGCCACGCCTGGATACCGAACTGCTGCGCTGGTCATGGCTGTTCTGGCGGGCCTG
This sequence comes from Verrucomicrobiota bacterium, assembly GCA_039797805.1. Lineage (GTDB taxonomy): Bacteria > Verrucomicrobiota > Verrucomicrobiia > Opitutales > Opitutaceae > Lacunisphaera. Next base: position 2,441 of record JBDKHE010000642.1, on the reverse strand, counting down.
CAACGACCGTCAGGTCGCCCGCGCGGCGCCCATCCTGCGTGATCTTTGCCTGCAAAGCCGCGCGCTGTACGAAGAGCTCGATGAGATCACCGGCGGCCGTTCGGAAATGCAAAAGGTGGGCTTGCTCAATCTTTGCCGCACCCAAGAAGGCCTGGCGCGTGAAGCCAGCGGGCTGGCCCGGGTGGCCAACGAACTGGGCGTGGAGGCCCGCGTGCTTGATGCGACCCAGACGGCGGCGCTGGGCCTCGGGGTGAGGCTGGATATCGCAGGTTCCGTTTATTTCCCGATCGATGCCCATCTCACGCCGGCCCTTTTCTGCTCGGCGCTCACGAGTTTGCTGAAGGAGATGGGTGTCCGTTTCCGTTGGAACACCTCCCTGTTTGGCTGGAACGCCGGCGGCGGACGTTTGTCCGCGGCGCAAACTACCGCGGGTGATCTGGTCGCCGATGAGTTTGTCCTGACGGGTGGATCATGGTCTGCGGCCATGCTGCAGGGGCTGGGGTTGCGGCTGCCCTTGCAGGCGGGCAAGGGGTACAGCCTGACGTTGCCCAAGCCACGCTTCCGGATCACCAAGCCGTTCATCCTCACCGAGCGCAAGGTGGCCGTCACGCCGATGGGGGACACGCTGCGCTTCGGAGGAACGATGGAAATCGCCGGCCACAATGACCGCCTCCGCCCGGAGCGGATCGAGCAGATCAAGGCCGGGGTGATGGCCTATCTGCCGGAATTCACCGCCGCGGATTTTGCCGGCATCAAGCCCTGGTTTGGTTACCGTCCGGTATCGCCGGACGGCATGCCGTACATCGGACGAAGCGGGCGATTCGGCAACCTCACGGTGGCTTGCGGACACGCGATGCTCGGGGTTACCTTGGCTCCGGTCACCGGGCGCCTGGTGGGGGATGTCCTCCTCGGACGAAAACCCACGGTTGATCTTACCCTGCTTAACCCCAACCGTTACGCCTAACTTCCACCCCACTACTTATGAAACCTGACGGCGGCTCCCTGATTGGATTTGGTACCAGCGGCTCAATCGGCAATTCCTTCAAGGCCTTTGCGCCGGCCAAGGGTGTGACCTTGGAGCCCTCGTTTATTTCGGCCACGACCGAGGATGTGGACCGGGCCGTGCAACTGGCCGCGGCCGCGGCACCGGGCCTCGCCAGGCTGTCTGGCGCCGAGCGTGCGCGGTTCCTGAAGGCCATTGCCACCAATCTCGAATCCAAAGCCGACAATCTGGTGGCCCGGGCGATGGAAGAGACGGCTCTGCCCGAGGCTCGGCTCAAAGGCGAGGTAGCCCGCACCGTCGGCCAATTGCGGCTCTATGCCCAGGCGGCGGAAAAGGGCGACTGGCTCGACGCGCGCATCGAAACCGCCCAGCCCGATCGCAAGCCCCTGCCCAAGCCGGATCATCGTTCCATGATGCGCCCACTGGGCCCCGTGGTGGTTTTTGGCTCCAGTAATTTCCCCTTCGCCTACTCGGTGGCGGGGGGTGACACGGCCTCGGCGTTTGCGGCCGGTTGCCCCGTGATCGTGAAAGCCCACTCCGCCCATCCCGGCACCAGCGAGCTGACCGGGCGCCTGATCCTGCACGCGGTGCGGGACTGTGGTTTGCCGGAAGGCACCTTTTCCCTGTTGTTCGATGCGGGATTCACCATCGGCCAGGCGCTGGTGCAGCATCCGCTGGTCAAGGCGGTCGGCTTCACCGGTTCGGTCAAGGGCGGTCGAGCCCTGGCCGACCTCGCCGCGGCCCGCCCTGAACCGATCCCGGTTTATGCCGAGATGGGCAGCGTGAATCCCGTGTTCATCTTGCCGGGGGCGGTGACGGAGCGGGCCGGAGCGCTGGTCGACGGCCTGCATGCCTCCAGCACGCTCGGGGTGGGGCAGTTTTGCACCAATCCCGGTCTGATCATTTTGCAGCGTTCACCCCAGGCGGAGCAGTTGATCAAGGACCTGGCGTCCAAACTGGCCGCCACGGCCGAGGGCACGATGCTGACGGCCGGCATTGCCAAGGCCTATGCCACCAATACGGAACATCGCGCCAAGCAGGCCGGCGTGAAAATCATCGCGCAAGGCAGCACGACCGGAGCCTGCGGTGCCGCGCCGGTCTGGTTTGAGACGGACACACTCGGATTTCTCGGCAACCCCTCGCTGGTGGAGGAAATCTTTGGCCCGAGTTCCGTGGTGGTCTGGTGCAAGGACCGTGCGGAGATGCTGCAGGTGGCGGCCCGGGTCGAGGGATCGCTCACGGCGACCTTGCACGCGGGTGCGGCCGAATGGAAGGACCAAGGCGACCTCCTCGCTCTCTTGGAGACGAAGGCCGGCCGGCTGGTACTTAACGGTTATCCGACTGGCGTCGAAGTCAGTCACGCCATGGTGCACGGCGGTCCTTATCCGTCCACGAGTGACGGCGGGCGCAGCACCTCGGTCGGCACGCGCGCGTTGGG
>JBDKHE010000641.1:0-7747 GCA_039797805.1 Verrucomicrobiota bacterium | reverse complement strand
TGGCCGCAGGCACTGAACGCCAACGGCATGTTCATCGCCACTTGGAAGAGAAAGTAGGGCCGGTCTCCGCCCGGCCGGGCGCTTACGCCATCGACAGCCGAAGCAGAAATGCTATCTCCCTTGAGAGCATCACGCTTGGGCCGGCGTGGCGCTGTGAACGCACCCACCCACCATGATCTCGCCCTCCCTTCGCCCTTGTTTCCTTTTCACCGCGGCTGCTTTGGCCCTCCTCTCCAGCGCCCTGGCCGGCCCGCCGCCCGCCAGTGATTTCATCCGCCGAGCCGAAATCAACAAGGCCGACATCTCGGAGGATGGCCGCTACGTGAGTTTTCTCACGCCCAGCAGGAAGGACTTCTACGACCTCAACATCTTTGATCTGGAGACGAAGGATTCCAAGAAATTCGAACTCGGGGGTGACGATGTGCTGCAGTATGAGTGGATCGATGCGACCCGCATGATCCTGACCACCCGCAACCGCCCCAACTACTGGTTCCGGCAGCAGGTCTTTGACGTCAAACAGGGCAAGATCACCGGCAACCTGACTTACACTCTCGACAAGGGCGCGTTTGGACATGCCGACACCGTTCTTACGGTCATCAGCAGCCTGAGACGCGATCCCAACCTCTTTACCGCCTGGTTCTATGATTTCGACGGCGACCGCTCCGGCCTGGCGATCACCAGCCTGCAACGCCGGCCCAATCCCGCAGCCGGTACCAACAACAGCCGCTACAGCGTCAAACAGTGGATCGACATTCCCAAGGGCGAATTTCACGGCGCCTCCGCAGACAAGGAGGGCGAGATCCGCGTGGTCATGCGCTACGGCGACAAGGAGATGAAGTTTCACTATCGCCCCAGGCCGACCGATGCGTGGCAGGTGCTGCCTCTGAACTTCGACAACGACACCATCCTGGCGCTGGATGACGATCCGGACTTTCTCTACGTGGCGCACTACGCCTTCGATTCCGCCAGCAGCCAGCTGCACCGCTACCGGATCAGCACAAACGATCTTGGTCCGGTGCTCTTCGAAGATCCGGTGTATTCCATGAGCGACGCGCAGCTGATGTCCCATCGGCTGCCCAGCGGCAAGTCGCAGGTTCTCGCCCTCGAATACGAGCGCGACGTTCCGGTCCAGCTGCCGATCGACCCTGCCTTCGCCGCAGCCCAGAAGGAAATAAACGCCAAGCTGCCCGGTCGGCTCAACCTCATCACCGGTTGTGACCACGCACTGAGGCGCTTCGTCGTGGCTTCACACACCAGCCGGGAGCCGGCCCGCTTCGTTATCTATGACCGGGCCGCCGGCACTTTCCTGCCGCTGCCCGCCCCTTCCCCGTGGATCAACCCTGCCGAAATGAGCATGATGCGTCCCGTGAAATACCCCACTCGTGACGGCCTGATGTTGGAGGGCTACCTGTCCCTGCCCGCCAAATCACCCAGTGGCACCAAGCCCCCACTGGTCGTCTTCGCCCACGGCGGCCCCTGGGCCCGCGACTCCTGGGAATACAATCCCACGGTCCAGCTGCTAACGTCGCGCGGATACGCGGTCTTCCAACCCAACTACCGCGGCTCCACGGGCTACTCCCGCCGCGTGTCGAAGGACGATGAATTCGAGTTCCGCAAGATGCACGACGACGTCACAGACGGGGTCAAGTATCTCGTGGCCCAGGGTCTGGTCGACGAGAAGCGCCTCGCCATCTTCGGCGCCAGTTTTGGCGGTTATCTGGCCGTTGCCGGAGCGGCTTTCGAGCCTGACCTCTACCGTTGCGCCGTGACCTTTGCCGGAGTGTTTGACTGGAAACAGCTCATCCAACAGCGCAAGGCCGACTCCGCGGATGACAAGTTCAACTACGAGTACTTGCTCAGGAAGCTCGGTGATCCGGCCACGCAGACGGAGCGCTTCGATCAGAATTCGCCCATCAACCATGTCGCCGCCATCAAGGCCCCGGTCTTTGTGATCCACGGCAAGGTCGACAACACCGTGGATTACCGCCAGTCCACCCGGTTGCTATCCGAGCTGGAAGCCAACAAGGTCCCCCACGAAAAGCTCTTCTTCGACACCGAGGTCCACGGCTTCATCGAGCGGGACAATGAGCAAAAATTCCTGGAAGCCGTGGAGCGTTTCCTTGCCAAGAACCTGTGACCGATCCCACCCCACCCAAGATCACCGGCTCGACCGTGCGTGATGACTTCAATGCCATCAACACGGTCCTGCACTATACCCGCGCCGCGCACTTCATCGGTCTCTGGAAATCAGAACTCGTTTTGATCGAGCGGTATTTTCCCGACAAGACCTTCCGCCTGCTTGAGGCCGGCTGCGGCGCCGGACGCGTGGCCGTCGGGCTCTGGCACCAGGGGTATCGCCGGATCGTGGCCTTCGACTTCGCCTCCGAACTCGTCGAGCAGGCCGTCAACCTCGCCCAGGAGCAAGGCATCGCCGGCATCTCCTTCCTCCAGGCCGACGCCACCCAGCCGCTCCACCCCCAATTCAAATCCCTGCCCCCAGATCCGACACCCCAGATCCCAGATCCCAAAACCCCAGACCCTAAAAGCCCAGATCCCGAGCGCCCGGCGCTCTTCGACGGCGCGCTCTTCATGTTCAATGGCCTGATGCAGATTCCCGGCCGGGAGAACCGGCGTCGCGCGCTGGACGAGCTGCACCGCGTCTGTCGTCCCGGCGCGCATTTCATCTTCACGACCCATGACCGCGACGATCCCGCGGATCTCAAGGAATGGGCCAAGGAAGCCGCCCGCTGGGCCAAGGGCGAACAGAACCCACGCCTGCTGGAATTCGGCGACCGCTACTTCACCGACGAGACCGGCAACACCTTCATGCACCTGCCCAACCGGCAGGAAGTGCTGGAGGACCTGACCGCCACCGGCTGGAGCCACGTCCATGATCGCACGCGCAACGAACTCGCCAGCGAGACGCCGAAGGTCCGCAACTTTTCGGACAACTGCCGTTTCTGGGTCGCACAGAAACCCGGCCTTGAGTGATCGCCACTCGGGTTCGTTCAGGATGCCGGGCGGGAAATGATTCGCTGTAACAACGCCTTCTCCTCACCCGGGGAGGCCCCGGGCAGATTCGGTTTTGCCAGCGTGGCTTCATAGCGGGCGCAATCCACGATCGACTCAGCCAAGGGCCGCAAGGTCAGTCCGGCCGTCCAGGCCTTGCGACCATCGACGGCAAAAATGCCTCCCGACTTTTCATCCGTCCGCGGGATCCACAGCGGCAGCTTCACCCGCCCGCCCGGGTTCTCGCTCTCCATGATTTCCCGCTTCACCCACACGGGTTCCGCGGAGCTGTGCAGGACGTGCCGTCCGGTGTTCAGGAGGTCCCGGAAGACCAGTGGTTCCGTCGGACCTACCGCATTGTAGACATCCACACGTCGTTGCTCCACCAAGCGCACGGTCCACGCGGCCAGGTCGTTCACGTCGATTACCTGCAACGGATCCGCCCCATCACCGGGTGCCACAAACTTCTCCCCCGCGGCCAGACATCGGATCCAGTGGCCAAAGCGCCCGGTCGGATCATGCGGTCCGATGATGATACCCGGCCGCACGATAAGGCTGCGCGATCCCGCGGCTTCGTTGGCCACCTGCTCGCACGCCGCCTTCAGCCGCCCGTAATTGGCCGCTGTGATCGGACCTTCTTCCCCGAAGAGCGGCTCGGCCAGCGCCGATGCCTCCGTGAGACCCGGCCGGGAATGATCCGCATAGGCTGAGACCGAGGAGATCAGGGTGTAGTGCGGGCTGCCGGCCAAGGCGGCCAACAACGTCTGGACCTGCCGCGGGTAATACGCACACGTGTCGATCACGGCATCCCAAATTTTTCCGCGCAACAGCGTGAGGTCGGCGTTGCGATCCGCGGCGAGGTGCTCGACTCCCGCTGGGATGGACGCGGCCGATTTGCCACGATTGAGCAGAGTCACGTGGTGCCCCCGCGCGAGGGCGGCATCCGTCAAGGCCCGCCCGACAAAAACCGTGCCGCCCACGATGAGAATGCGCATGTCCGCACGCTGGCCCCAAGGGTCTATTCTGTCGAGCGTTTGCCCGCCGCAGGCCTGGCTGCTGGGTGCCGAAATCCGTTTCGCACAAAATATCAAGACAGCCGCTTCGCCGCTCTGCTAGGATGTCGTTCATAAACTCCATGCACCCCTACCGTCAGTCTGTGCTGCGCAGTCTGGATCTCATCGAAGAGAGCCTGAAGCAACCCATCGCGCTGCATGCGTTGGCGAAACGCGCCGGATTCTCGCTCTGGCACTTCCATCGCATCTTCACGGAGCACACCGGCGATTCGCTCGGTTCCCATCTGCGCAAGCGCCGCCTGACCGCGGCCGCGCAGGAACTGGCCCGCACCCGGCGCAGCATCCTGTCCATCGCCCTCGACTATCAGTTCGAGTCCCACGAGGCCTTCACCCGCGCGTTCAAGGCCGCCTTCGATTCCACGCCCAGTGAATTCCGTCGCACCGGCCAGCTGGCCTGGTTGCGCACCCGCCCCGCTCTGAACCCGGCCCGACTTCACAACCTCCCCACGCAAACCTCCATGAAACCCGAAATCATCCAACTCCCCGCCCTCCACCTGCTCGGCCTCTCCGCCCGCTTCATCCGGCCGATGGCTCCAGCGGCCAACAACCTCGATGTGGTGCCCAAGCTCTACGCCCGCTTCTGCCCGATGATCCCCACCCTGCCGCCGCCGCGGGACAAGTATGTCTATGGCGCCGCCCGCTGTCCCGCCGACACCGAGTCCCGCCACCCGGACGAGTTGGAATACCTCGCCGCCATCAACGTCGCCGCCGGCACCAAGGCGCGCGCACCGCTGTCGCTGTGGAAGATCCCCGCCGGGACCTACGCCGCCTTCACCCATCGGGGACCCGTGGCCAAGCTTGGCGAAACCATCAACTATGTGTTCGGCACGTGGCTGCCTCGCTCCAACTATGTCCACGGCAACGGTCCCAACCTCGATCGCCAGGACGAACGCTTCGGCGACGGCGGTGCCGGCTGCGAATTCGACTACCTGATCCCGATCCTGCAGAAATGAACCTAAATTCCGCAGAAGGAATGGCCACAATAAGCACAATAAACGCAAAAACAGAAAATTGAGTCAGCGTGATCACAAGAAATTCGTTCACCTTGTCAGTGAATCGGCTTCTAAACGCCGAAGTTCGATCTTATCTCTACGTTCTCCGTGACCTCTGTGTTTCAACTGCGTTTTTCAGGATAAAGATGTCCGGAGTGGGGCCGGTCTCCTGACCGGCCGCGGCTGGTCAGGAGACCAGCTCTCCAATTTTGACGTGATCTCCCCGGCTCCAGGCCCAGCCGGAGTCTGCAGAAGGGCATTGGATCAAGAGCAAATAAATCCTACGGCGTTCGCGGACGCACGATCACCAGCTGGCCGAAGTCGGCCAGGCTGATATCCTCCAGCCGATTGCCGCTGACCAGCGAATCCTCAAGCGTGTTCGGGTTGCACGACGCATCGTTGATGCGAATCCCTTGGGTGCGGTTCCCGGTGACCGTGAGCTCGCGAAAAACATTATAGCGGCACGCGGTGCCTGGCAGCGTCCGGGTCTCGGCCACGAAAATGCCCTGCTCGCCGTTGTTGTTCAGGGTCAGTCGCTCAAAGACATTGTTGAGCGAGTCCCGCATGAAGATCCCCTGACTGCCGTTGTCCGACGCCGTGGTGTCGGTGATGCGATTCTCGTTGAAGCGCCAGTCGAACGAGAAGCCGGCACTGCGGTTGTGGTGCAGGTTGAGGCGCGTGAACTCACAATCCTCGGTCTCATAGGCGGCCACCCCGTCGAACTCGTTGTCATAGGCTTCCAGGCGGTTGATGCGCACGCGGCGGCAATATTTCTCCAGCACAATCCCGCCCGAACGCGCGCGACGGGTCACGACGTCCTGGATCAGAATATCCTCCGCCCCGCGGACCGTGATGGCGTTGTTGCGCAACGCCGTGAGATGGCGTTCATCGCATGGTCCGCCGTAGCATTCAAACTCCTGCTCCGCCCGGTTGCCGTCCAGGGTCAGGTTGCGCACCGTGATCCGGTGGACGATCCGGTCGGGTGGCGTGGGGACGCGACCGACCACGATCATCGGGCAATTCGCCTTGGGCGCCAGCCACAGCAATGTCTCGGCGCCCTGTCCCTTCAGTTCCACGCCGTCGCGATCGATCACGATCGGCCGCGTCAGGGTGAAAGTCCCTTTGTCCAGTTCCACCACACCGCCCGTTGCAGGCAGCGCCGCCAGCGCCGCGGCGATCGCCTGTTCGCCCTGGGCCGGCGTGATCGGTTCCGACCGGCCGATGCTGCTTCCGATCAGCAGCAGGGCACCCAGCCCGAATCGCCGGCAACCCATCAGTAGAAAACCGCTTGGCTGGAAAAAGAGTGGCTGGCTCATGCCGATCTCGCGATGAAGTCGGATCAAGAATGACTCGGCCATCCCAAATTTTCCGCCCGGCTCAGCGAGCGAGCATGGCCTCCAGCCGGGGTTTGGCGACGACCCAATCCTCCCGCGTGAATGCGTACATGGCCGAACTCCGGACATAGCCATCAAAGCCGCGGATCATGTGGTCACGCAAAATCCCTTCGTACACCGCCCCGATCCGCATCATCGCATCCCGGGAGCGCTGATTGCGGGCGTCGGACTTGAGTTGTACGCGAATGGCACCGAGTTGCTCGAAGGCGTGTTGCAACATCAGGTATTTGGCCTCCGTGTTGATCGGGGTGCGGCGGGCTTCCGGCGAGAGCCAGGTCCAGCCGATCTCGAGTCCCCGGTGGGGTCGGCGGATGTCCAGAAAGCGGGTGGAACCCACCACGCACCCGTCGCTGCGCCGGACAGTGGCGAAGGGGACATCCGTGCCGTTGCGCTGCGCCTGCAGCGAGTCATCGATCCACCGTCTCACGTCGTCCACCCCGCCAAACGGCGCCACCGGCAGGTAGGTCCACAGGCCCGGCTCCCGGCTCGAGGCCCACAGCCCCTCCGCGTGTGCCCCCGCCAAGGGTTCCAGTCGCACGTGACGTCCTTCCAACAGCAAGGGCCTGGGGTCAAAGTCCATGCTTCATCGCTGACAGCGCCCCGCGCTCCGTCCAAGCCTGAACAGCCTGTAACGGCTCGGCATGGCTAGGAATGCGATGGACCGCGCCGGCTCCTGCGAAACCACCTGGGGGATCAGGCTGCATCGGGCACCTGCGAGGCTTCCTGGGCAGCCTCGCCTGCACGTCATAATTAGCCCGCAGGCCGGCCGCCCGACCTCCTGCTTATTTCCGAGGCTCGCGCTTGCCGGACCTGTCCGGACCGGCCAAGTTGCCCCCATGTCATCGCTGCCCACCGACCGTGCCCTCCTGTGGCTCGGGGCCCTTCTCTATCTTGCCGGCTTTCTGACCGGCTTGGTAGCGCTGCTGCGTCGCACCCCGGATTCCCGCCGCCGCACGTGGTTGAATGCCCTCTTGATCGCTGGGTGGAGCGTACAGATGGCCGGTCTCTATGTGCGCGGCCTGGCGGCGGGCGGCTGCCCCCTGGGCAACACCTTTGAAATCGTGCAGTTCGTCGCCTGGTCGGCCATGGTGCTCTATTTCTTCGTCGGCACGGCGTTCCGGGTCAGTCTGCTCGGGCTCTTCACGGCCGGCTACGCGGCCACCCTGGCCCTGGCCTCCCTGCTGATCCCGGCCTGGGATGCGTCGCGCAGCGAGCGGATTTTCGGCTCCAATCCCTGGATCGAGCTACATGCCGCCCTCGCGGTTTTCAGCTACGGGGT
>JBDKHE010000640.1:0-2842 GCA_039797805.1 Verrucomicrobiota bacterium | reverse complement strand
GGTCGCAAGCTCGCGGTTAATCCCGGCGATGAAGGCTGCATCGCTGTCATAGGTCACGGGATCGACGGCCATGAAATGCTGGCTCGGATCGGGCGGAAGGCGCGTGGGCCGTTCCAGCTGGCCGAGAACATGCGTGGGCGGAACGAGGACATCCACCGACGCGAGCCCAAGCGTTCGGGCCCGGTTGGCCGACAGCAAGGCACCCGGCTCGTCCGAGGGGGCCCGCGTGCTGGTGATGAAGATGCGGTGGCGTGTGCTGAGCGCCTCCGCCTCGGCCCGAAGCTCTGGATTGTCGATGCCAATGATCTCCGGCGGGCGGCTGCAGCCTACCAGAACCAGCAGGGCCAGGGTCACAAGGATAAACGTGAAACGACTGAAATCGACCGAAACGCGCATGATCATGATCTGGGTTCGCACGATCTCTTCCATGGTGACGGGTTTACATCTGAAGCACCACAGTCGGACGAGTTGCGCAGGTTGTCCAGAGAATGCTTGCTCGGCGAAAGGCCGATGCCCGGATTGCATCGGCCTGACGATCCTTGCGCCGAAGCGCCGTGTTGCAGCCCGACGCGCCTCAGCCCGCCGCAGACACGTCCCCCGAAAGCGCGGGCCCGGCAAGAAGAGCGCGCAACTTGTCTTCCTGTTCCTTCGACAGCGATGTCTTGAGAATGCGCGGCTCGTACTGTTTGATCTCGGCGACGACCTTGTCGGTCGTTGCCTTTGCCACAAGCACGAAAAGTGCCGATGTTCCGGGCTTGATGGTCTCGCCAAGATCCTTGATGAACTGGTCGTTTATTCCGTAATCCGACAGCCGACCGCTCAATGCACCCATCGCGGCGCCCGCCATGCCGCCAATCGCGAAACCCGCCATCGGATTGAGGACAAGCAGACCGGCAAGAGTGCCGACCAGCGCCCCCGTGCTCAGCCCGCTGCTCGCGCCGATCGCGGTCAGATTGACGGATTGCTTGATCTGTATGTCCCCTTCCTCGGGGCGGATGACAACCACGGCATCGAGCATGTCGATCAGATGCTCCTTGCGCAGTTCGCGCAATTTGCCGAGCACGATGTCAGCCGTGTCAGTTCCGTCAAAATCAAGTACTACGAGGTCGGCCATACTGGGCACTCCTATTCATAATCTTCATTACGTCAATCTGGATCAGAAAAAGTACTCTTCAAACCACGCCAGCTTACGCCCTGTTGGCAAATGCGATCAAATTCGACATGGATATTTTAACCATAGCATAGCCGTAACGCGCAACAGTTTTGTATCACTCGACCGCTCCTGACCGTGCCAGAAATGTTCTCTTCATACCCTCCCGGATACGCTCCGGGACCGTTCCTGCGTTCTGGACCGGCCCATGCACCGCCGCCCGCGCCACCTTCCCGTCCTTGCCCTGGCCGTGCTCGCCGGCGCGCTCGCGTTCCCGGGCTGCGACGCGCGCGGGGGGGGGCGACCGCATCGGACGCGCCTGCAGGCGCCGGGGCCCACGGCACGCCCGACGGGCACCCCGACGGCATCCGCGGACTGGCCGGCGGCAGCTACTTCGGCGTGGTGAAGGTGCGGGTGGTGCCGCCCGACGGATCCGGCATTCGCGCGACCACGCGCAACGGCCGCGCCAGCGCCTCCCTCGAGCCCTCCGGGCGCCTGGTGGTGTCCGGCGATGTCGACCGCGAATCCGACGCCGGTTTCGCCGCGGAAGGGCGTTTCAGCAGCGGCGGCTGGGAGGGCGGCAGCGGCGCCGTGGAGCTGCGCATCGGGCCCGACGGCAGCATCGCCGGCGGCGGCATCGCCGATGACGGCAACCGCATGGAGATCGAGGGCCGCGTCGACCACCGGCGACTGGACCTCCTCTTCGAGATCGAACTGCTCGGGGTGACGGCTGGCGGTTTCCCGCCCGGGACCCGGTTCCAGTTCCGCTACGACCTGTGGCGCCCGTTCGAGCGGCCTCCCGGGCAGGCGGGCGCGACGCCGGACGGCGGCTGCCGCGAAGTGGTCTACCGCAGCAAGCTGGTGCCCAACCTCAGCGGTGGCGCCATGGGCATGGTGCAGGTCCCGGAGTGCCGGCGCTAAGCGTGGCGCGCCTCCGCGGCGCGCCCGCCGTCCTCTAATCGCCCCCGTCTGCGTCGTGCTCCGCGCGGCCGCGCGCCATGGCGCGGGCGAAGGCCCAGGCGCCCAGGGCCGCCACCAGCCCGGCCAGTGCGAAACCACCGGCCCAGCCGCGGTCGCCGGCCGGCACCGCGTCGCCGAGGCTGCCGGGGGGCAGCAGGGCCACGATCGCGAAGCCCACGCAGCCGTAGGCAATCACCGCCAGCAGCCAGAAGAGCCACTGCAGGAGGGCCTCGCGCAGTTCGCGCTCGGCGTCGGCCGCGTCCTGGCCCGCGGCGCCGGCGTGTCCCTGTGCGCCCATGGCCGACAGCAGGCCGGCCAGCCCGCCGGGCAGGGCCTTGAGCGTGCGACGCAGGCCGCGGCGGTGCGGGCCCTCGCCGGTATAGACGCCGGCCATGTCCTGGCAAAAGGGATTGCCTTAGCAAGACAGCTGTCAATGCGTGGCGTGCAGGTGCTCATTGGGCGAATCCTACCGCAATGACTTCTGTTGCGAAATCATGATGAAGGCCAATCATCCTGCGTTCGCGTTCTTGGGCAGGCAACACTTGCCTCTTGATACATTTCCGTTCTGCAATACCTATACAGAAATATTCATTTCTGAATAAATCTGCTGCTTGCTTCCTGCTTCACAGAGGCCGGTTTCTACCCGCCCCGCGGCAATGTCTGACGCGAAGATCAGAAAACGCCGATATGAACGCGTGCTCGCGGGCGCAACCCTGAGCAGCCGTCCCTGCA
>JBDKHE010000639.1:0-3254 GCA_039797805.1 Verrucomicrobiota bacterium | reverse complement strand
CGACGAACCCGCGACCCTCAATTTTTCCTTCGTCAACAAGATCCAGCGCAAGTGGTCCCCGCTCGCCGCCAAGCGCATCCCGGCTGATTGGGTCGCCCACACCGCCCGCCAGCTCGGGGCCTATGTTGCCCCGGCGGAGATCGAGCTCTTCAAACAGGTGTCCGCGGACAACGTCGCCGATTTCTGCCTCGGCATGTACCGCGCCCTCGGCCTGCTCGAGGGCGTGCGCGTGGTGCGCTCCGCCGATCCCGCCGTGCGCCTCGCCGCGTGTGACGTCACCGACTGTTTCGTCGACGTCAGGTACGAGGGCGAGGTCGTCCGGGCCCGCCGCCAGCCCGACGGCACGCTCTGTCTGCACGAAGGCGGCGACTGTTACCGCACCTTGCCTGCCACGGCATTCACCAAGGAGCAGGTCAGCCCCACCCGCGACACCCGCCTGCGCTGGATGCAGTCCGTCATCCACTGCACGCACTACATCGCCGGCGCCGGCGAACAGGCTTACTTGAACAAAGCCGATGCCCCTGAAATAACCTTCCTCAACCGCGACCCCATTGATCGCTCGGACGAAGCCTGGATCCCTTCCTGAAGACCCGCCGCAGCCTCGCAAAATGGCGCGTGACCCCTCTCCACCTCTTCCCTCCCCATGACCAAGCCCACTCCGCCCGACCGCACGCCCCTCGTCGCCTTTGGCGCCCATCCTGATGACATTGAGTTTGGCTGCGGCGGCATCATCGCCCGCGAGCACCGCGCCGGCCGGCCGGTGCATTTTGTGGTCTGTTCACGCGGTGAGGCCGGCACCAACGGCACGCCGGCCGTGCGCACGGCTGAGGCCGAGAAGGCGGCCAAGCTGCTCGGCGCCACGCTCGAATTTCTCGAACTCGACGGCGACGCCCATCTCGATATCCGCTCGGCCCATGCGCTCAAGCTGGCCGCCATTCTGCGCCGGACGCGGCCGGCGCTCGTGCTCGCGCCCACCACGGAGCAGAACCAGCACCCCGATCACTGGCGCCTCGGCACCCTCGTCCGCGACGCCACGCGCCTGGCCCGCTACGGCGGCGTGGCCGAGCTGAAGGGCCTGACTTCGCACGCCATCGGCGAACTTTTTTTCTACGCCGTGGGCCCGGGAGCGGAACCCGCCGGCACTCCCCCGGTCCTCATCGATATCTCCGCTCCCGAAATCATGACCGCCTGGACCGCCAGCATGGAGGCCCACGCCTCCCAGATGAAAACCCGCAACTACGTGGAGCTGCAGCTCACGCGGGCGCGCGTCCACGGCCTCAACGCGGGCCTCGGCCACGCCCAGCCGCTCTGGCCCAACGCCCCCATCGTCTTCCCTTCCCTCGCTCCGCTCACCCGCGCCGCCCATAAGTTCTGATCAATCGGGTTGCCGCCGTTCGCTTTTTCCGTGTTTGCGCCTTCTGTGCACTGCGTGATCCAAACCCTTCTCCCGTTGCCCACGGTTCTCTTTGCTAACCTCCTCTGATGTCTGACCGTCCCCTCCGCATCGGCATCACCTGCCACCCGTCCGTCGGCGGCAGCGGCATCCTCGCGTCCGAGCTCGGCGCGGAGCTCGCCCAACGGGGCCACGACGTGCATTTCATCAGCCACGCGGCGCCGTTCCGCATGCCGCGCAACCAGCCGCGCATTCATTTTCATCCCGTGCAGGTCAACGACTATGACCTGTTCAAGTACCCGGACTACACGCTGCCGTTGTCGGTGAAGATGGCCGAGGTCGCCGCGGCGCAACGCCTCGACATTCTGCACGTGCACTACGCCGTGCCCCACGCCACCGCGGCCATGCTCGCGATGACCATGCTGCCGCCGGGCCAGCGCCCGCAGGTTGTGGTCACGCTCCATGGCACCGATGTGATGTTGCTGGGCAGCGATGCCGGCTATGGTCCCGCCATCCGGCATGCCTTGGAATCCGCCGACGCGGTCACCACCGTGTCCCGCTTCCTGCAGGGCCAGGTTCGCACCAAGCTCGGCTATGCCGGCCCGGTGGAGGTCATCCCCAATTTTTTTGCGCCCCAGTCACCCACCCGCACCCGTGATACCGTGCGCGCCGAGCTCGGCCTCGCACCCGGTGAGGCGATGTTGTTGCACACGTCCAATCTCCGTCCGGTCAAGCGCATCGACCTGCTGCTGCAAACCGTCGCGCAGATCCGGCCCCGGGAATCCTTCAAGCTGGTGGTGCTGGCCGGCGGCGACTTTTCCGGCTTCATGGCCGAGGCCGCGCGTCTCGGCATCGCCGACCGCGTCGTCGTGCGCGAGAACGTCCTGGCCATCGAGGACTACCTTCACGCGGCCGACCTAGGCCTCTTCACCTCGGAGATGGAAAGTTTCTGCCTCAGCATCCTTGAGGCGATGACCTTCGGATGCCCGAGCGCCGCCTTTGCGGTTGGCGGCATTGCCGAAGTGGTGGAAGACGGTCGCAGCGGTGCCCTCGTGCCGTTCGGCGACATGGTCGCGCTCGCCCGTGCGGTGGAGCGGCTGCTCGCCGACCCTGCCCGCCGCGACGCCCTCGGCACGGCCGCCCGCGAGCGCGCCCTAGCCCTATTCTCGGCCGACCGGGTGGTGGCGCGCTACGTGGACTTTTACCGCAGCGTCGGCTCGCCGCAGGGCTAGGATAACGGGAGCGAAAGGGCTGCCCACCAAGGCCTCCGCGTTCCGGATACCCACCGGACGCCACCGGGCTTGCATCTGCACGCCAGGTGTGGCACCTTGACCGGCTCAGTTCTTTGACGGTGCACGACACAATTGGTCATCTTGCTACGTATCCCTTGGTTCTTGTTCCTTTTTTCCATGGGGGTGTTCCGGATTCGACCCTTGGTTAGAGTGCGCAGCTGCCTATCGAGAGCCGAGGGCCTCTCGTAAATCCCCCTTCGAAACAAACAAACGGCAACAACGAAGAAATGCTAATGGCGGCTTAATGTCCGTCACGTTTCCACCACGACTCCTGCTGGTGGATGGAAGCGTCGACAGCAGGAATAACGATGAGGGCCGTCATGACCTCGACGTCGTATCTTCAACCATGGCTGGCCGGAGCAGAAGCGCGCGTCCACGCGTCTGCCGAGGCGAGATCCAAACCGACGCTATGTAGGTAGATGCTGTGCATGAAGGCCCGGGGCACAGGGGTTCAACTCCCCTCACCTCCACCAATTTCATCATCCGGCGGTTGCCGGACTGTTCGGTGACACAACAGCGTGCGGGGACGGCGGCGTTGCGTCCATGGTCGGGGTGGTTCTTCCTGCTCC
>JBDKHE010000638.1:0-5965 GCA_039797805.1 Verrucomicrobiota bacterium | reverse complement strand
GCACGAGGGCCAGCACGCCGGCCAGGCGCCAGTTGAGCAGGGCGAGGATGACAAAGATGCTGCCGCCGTAGAGCACGTTGGGCAGAAACTGATTGAGGATGTTGTAGAGCAGGGCCTCCACTTTTTGCGTGTCGAAGGCGTATTTGGAGAGCAGCCGGCCGGTCTTCTGCTGGTCGAGATAGCCGAAGCTGAGGAATTGCAGCTTGAGAAAGAGACGGCTGCGTTGTTCGACCATCATCTGCGCCATGGCCTTGGCGATCGCGTCGGCGCCCCAGACTGAGAACACGTAGTGCGCGCCGAGCAGCAGGAGGAACACGCCGGTCAGGTGCAGGATCGCGGTGCTGTCCCGGGCGGGCACGGCGACATCGATCATGCGTTGGAACAGCCACGGACAGGGCGCGACCGCGAGCGAGCGCAGCAGGGCCAGACCCAGACCGCGCCAGAGTCTCTGGCGGTTGCCCCACAGATAGCCCGTGAGGGTGCGCGCGGCGAGCGCCTCGCTGGACATGGCGGGGGAATCAGCCCGGGCGGGGAGGCTCGCCCTTGGTCCGCTTGGGGGCGCGGTGGCCGTGCAACGCGCTGTAGAACGGGTCGCCCGGTTTGATCGAACCGCGGGTGACGATCTCGCCGGTGAAGCCCGACTTGTAGATCGCGGTCAGCAGCTCGAGGGTCTGGCGCGCCTGGTCGCCCGAAGTGAGCGGGCGGCGCTTGGCGTCCATGTCGGCGACAAAAGCGTTGAGCTGGGCGCCGTGGGTCGAGCCGACGTCGGGAGGGAAGCTGTGCCAGGCCTGCAACAGGCCGTCATCCTGCGCGCTCGCGGCGGGGGTGAGCTTCCAGTTGTCGCGGGTGTAGCTGTAGAGGTGGGTGAGTTCTACCGTGGCCTTCTGGTAGTCGAGGCGCAGGTAGGTTTCCTGGCGCGGGCTCAGGGCGCTGTTCACGATGGAGCCGACGGCCCCGTTGGCGAAGGTCACCAGCGCGAGCGAGACGTCCTCAACCTCGATGGCACGGTCGAGCGTACGGACCACGGAGCGAACCTCGTTCCAAGCCCCCATCAGGTGCAGGAAATGATCCATGGCATGGATGCCGAGGCCCATGGTGGGACCGCCGAGCTCGGTTTCCCAGCGGCCGCGCCAAGGCACGGCGTAATAGGCGGCATCGCGGTACCAGAGGGTGTTGCAGACCCCGACGAGCGGCTGGCCGAGGTGGCCGGCGTCGGCCAGCCGGCGGACGTGTCCGGTGACCGCGCCGAAGCGCATCTGGAAGATGCAGGCGGTGTAGGTTCCGGTGGCTTTCTCGACCGCCTCGATGCGATCCAACTCGGCAAGCGAGCCGCACAGCGGCTTCTCGCACATGACCCAGGCGCCGGCCTTCATGGCCATGATGCACATGTCCGTATGTTGGGCCGGCGGGGTGGCCACGAGAACGATGTCGGGCTTCTCTGTCGCGAGCATCGTGGCGTAGTCCGTGTAGTGCTGGGGAATGCCATGCTGCTTGGCGAAGGTGCCGACGCGGCCGGCGTCGATGTCGACCGCTGCAACGAGGGATACCCGGCCAAGGGTGGCTTCGACGGCGCGGACATGGGCTTCGCCGATTGAACCGGTGCCAACAAGGGCGGCACGATAGTTTTTCATGAAAAAGAGGTGTTCGGAGCCCCCGGACACGCCAGAAGCGGCGGGCATGGGGCAGTGATTTCCAGATGAACGGAAGTCTCACCCCAGCGCGACAGGAATCATCCTGAAAATGAATGAAAATTAATTGATCAGGTCGAGGTCTCCGGCGGACAGCGGGCAAGGGGCGCGACTCCTTGGATCAAGTCCGGCGCAGTCTGCTTCAGGCGACGCCGGCGAGCTGCAGGATCTTGTTGCCGGTCAGCCTTTGTTCGGGGCTCAGGGCGTGGGGAGTGCGATTGCCGTGGATCTTGGCGAGTTCGGCAAATCGCTCCTGGGTCGCCTTCACAAATTCATCCACCGGGCGCGTGTCACCGCAGAGCTTCATGATCACGGGCAGCCAGTGGTGGCCGTAGCGGACGTGGTTCTGCTCGTCGTTGCGATCGAAGGCGAGGAGGGTGTCGGCCTCGAAGTCGTTGAGTTCGCGCACGCGGTCCATGACCAGCGCCTTGGTAGGGAAGCTGCCGGCCTCGAATTCCATCGTCATCATCGCGTACCGCTCGTGGGGCGGCATCTGGACAAGGATGTTGTAGAGATCGAGCGAGTGTTCGAGGGTCATCAGGTCGACCCCGAGCTTGGGGAGCTGGCGGAAGCCGAACTGGCTGTGGCGGGACTCGTCCCACAGATGCCGGGCCATGTCATGGTGCAGGTCGAACGGGGCGTCCGGCGTGTCGTAGAAAACGGTGGCGAGGTAGTCGACCGCATCCAGCTCCATCATCAACCAGACGTAGACCATGAGGCGGATCACCCGCGCATCGGTCTTGGGGTCGACGAGCCAGGGACGCACGATGGGCGTTTCGGCCGGGTCATGGCTGAAGACGCTGGAGCAAGTCGGGTAGACGCCGCGGTTGCAGGTTGCCGGATGTTGGTAGCGCCGGGTGCCGGAAATCCACTGGAAGTCGGCGGACAGGGACGTGCGGGGACGTTCCCCGAGCAGGCCGCCCTGGGCGGAGAGCGCAAAGGCCAGGTGGGCGACCCATTCGGCGGCCGGGACTCCGGTCAGGTAGGCGCTCATCTCGCGGGCATGGCGTTCCTCGTCGGCGACGAATTCCTCGACAAGTTTGCGGGAGGGCCAGTCGGCCAGCTGATGGGTGGCGGCCAGATAATGGCGGTAGGCGCCCAGCAAGGCGGGTTTGAGCACGCGGTAGAAGCCGGCGAGGGCGACGAGCGCATCCGCGGGCATCACGGCCTCGTTGAAAAGCTGGCGCAGGGAATCGCGGACGCTTTCTCCGTTGCCGAAGCCGCTGAGTTCGCGCCCGCGCTCGCGCAGAAAACGGGCGTGGCCCGCGGATTCCCAGACGTGCTGGCAGAGCAGGTATTTCAGGTTGGGGTCGCCGACGCGGTAGATGAGCGTGGTCGCGGTGCGCACGAATTCGCGTTCGGCCTCGAAGAGGATGCGCTGGAGCCGGGCCATGTCCTGCACGGCAGCCATGCGGCCGGTGGCGGAGGTGGCGGAAGCGGTGGACGTGGGCGAAGAGGTGGTGGAAGCGACCATGGGGGAAGGAGCGGGGAGCAGAGAGCGGGGAGCAGAGAGCGAGGAGCTAAGAGTGAAAGGGACGATGGCCGGGGATGGGGATGAGCGTCGAGGCTGGCTCTCCGCTCCAAACTCCCTGCTCCCCGCTCATCAGCAGATCCGGCCGCGCTTGCCGGCGGTGCTGTGGCCCGGGGGATTGACGCCGACCCAGCGCTCGTCGATCGGCTCGCTGGCGCGTTGGTAGCGGCAATCGCTGGAAATGCGCAGGCGGTTGTCGCTGCGATTGTCGAGCGAGGCGTGAACGAGAAACATGCCGAAGGTGATGAAGTCGCCAGCCTCGAATTCGGTGGTCAGCCAGCGGCCGCCGAACTTGTTGCGCACGGTGGGCGGGTTGTGGGAGAGGGTGCCGGTGAAGGTCCAACCGCCGTTCTTGGCCTTTTCGGCCTCGTTGGGCTTGTTTTCGCAGAAGGCGTCGACGTCGCGGTAGACGTAGCTCTCCAGAAGGTCCATGCGCTTGTGCGATCCCTCGAGCACCATGAGGCCGCCGAGCGTGAAGGAGATGTCGCCGTAGGGCACCCAGCAGGTCATGTGCTTGTGCGTGCCGCGGCCCATGTAGGGCAGGTCGCAGTGCGGGTTGGTGCCCTTGCCGGGACCGATGGCGCGCAGCCAGGTGAAATCATAGTGGCGGACCGACTCGCCGTAGAACTTGGCGTAGAACTCGGGCAACACGCCGCTGTAGAGCAGATCCTGGACCGCGGGATTGTTGTTGGTCAGCTCGGGCTTGAAGACGTAGCCGGAGCCGGGCTTGCAAACGCCTTCGATGGTCGGGAAAGCCTCGTCGAGCACGCCGGCAGCGGCGAGTCCGTCGGTGAGGCTGGCGCGGGCGGCGAGGACCTTGTCGCGGTCGAGTCCGCCTTTGATGTAGAGGTAGCCGTCGCTGTCGAAGCGGCGGTGCAGCTCCGCGACATCGTCGATGGCGTCGCGCGAGTCGCGCAGCAGGCCGACCTTGTCATCCGCCATGTCGAGGGCATGGCCATAGGAATAGAGCTGGGGCAGCGTGGTAGTCGTGCTCATGGTGCCAAGATAACCGGGAACGGGTCCGGATTAAATGGTTGAAGTGGGAGAAGTCATGTAAATTTTGGGTGGATGCCCGTGGCCCCCAAATACCGCTCCGAACCCTGGCTGCAGAGCCCCCTGCGCACTGCGGTAGGGGAGATCGAGCTGGCCGGCCTGCTGCGCAATGTGCCGGGCATTGACCCGACGGGCATGCGGATTTTGAGACGCTTCACGCTGGTGCTCATGGTGGAGGGCCGGGGCTATTATCGGGATGCCCGGGGGGCGAAACTGGACCTGACCCCGGGTGATGTGGTGGTGGTTTTTCCCGAGATCGCCCATGCCTACGGGCCCATGCCCGGGACGGAGTGGACGCAGATCTATTTTGTCTTCGACGGCCCACAATTCCAGCTCTGGCGGGCGCAGGGCCTACTCGCGCCCGAGCATCCGGTGTTGCGGCTGGGCGCGGTGGATTATTGGCGGCGGCGCCTGCAGGAGGTGGTCAAGAGCGAGCCCTTGCACAGTGCCGGGGCGCCGTTGCGCGCGCTCGGGCGCCTGTTGCATGTGCTGACCGACATGGTGGCCGCGGACACCGAGACCACGCGCCAGGCCGGTCGCGATGCCTGGCTGGAGAAAAGCCTGCGCCTGCTCGGGGACCGCGGCGCGTCCGGCTGGCCGACGCCGCAGGAAGTGGCCGGGACCGTCGGCCTGAACTACGAGAATTTCCGCAAGCGTTTCGTCCAGCTGACCAAGGAGTCCCCGGGCCGCTACCAGAAACGTCGCCGGCTCGAGTGGGCCTGCGCCGCCATCTATCATGGCGAGAGCTCGCTGAAGCAGATCGCCGACACCCTCGGGTTCTGCGACGTGTTTCACTTCTCCAAAGCCTTCAAGCAGGAGATCGGGTTCACGCCTTCCGACTACCGGCGACGCGTGCGCGGGCACTGAGGCGGGGTTGGGGCTAGAAACGGAGCGGCACGAGGACGTGGGTCAGTACCGGCGCGCCTCCCTTGATTTTGGGCAGGAACAGCCAGGCCCCGAGCGTGCGCAGAATGTTTTCCTCGGTACTGGGCGTGAAGGTCCGGTCGAGGCTGACATGCAGGACGGTACCGTCTGGTGTAATGGTCAGATCAGCGGTTGCATCGGCGGGATATCCTTCCGTGGACGCGAACTGCGGTGGCATTAGCAGCAAAGGCTGTGCGGGCCGGCTGGCCCCGGGATTCTGTTCCAGCCAATGCCGGACCGCGGCGGCGTGAATCACGCGCTCCCGGCGGTAAAAGTATTGATCCCCCAGTGACGACACATTGGTCCTGACCTCCCGGCCGGCGGAAAAAAGCAGGACAAAGGCGGAGGTTTTCTCACGCCCCAGAAACGGGGAGGTTGAGAATTTAACCGGTGTGGGCCGCCCCGCCAAAAGATCAGGCAGTTGTCGCACGCGAATCTGGGCCTTCGGCGGGTGGGTGTCGTCCTTAAGGAAGGCGGATTCAAAGACGACGAGGGCAACGTAGCAGTCGGCCAGATCGCTGGTGGTCGTGATCGTGGCGGAAAATTCGACGTAGCCACCGATGGTCGCTCCCGGCGTGAATTTATCGACGTCGAGTTCGGACGCGGCGCTGATCAATTGCAGGCCCTCTACCCGCATGGCGTCCAAGGTGGCGGTCCCGGCGGCATAGCGTTCCACCCGTTCGGTCGTAAGGGGGATGTTTCCCCGCAACCGCAGTCGTCGTCCGCCAGCGATAATGCACGGTTCTTCTTTCTCAACGGCTACGACTGC
>JBDKHE010000637.1:0-3043 GCA_039797805.1 Verrucomicrobiota bacterium | reverse complement strand
CCGACTGCCTCGAGCTGCCCGGTAGCCAGGACCGTAGCCTATGTGCGATCGGTCAAGGTTACACTCGTCTCCAATCACTTGTTCCGCGGCTAACCCTGCCTGCAATGAGCCAGCCGCAAAGGTCCGGCTTCCGACCCGCGCCACCTCACTGATCGTCGCGCATCTTGAACGTCACCGTCCAGGTGTCCGAGCGGCGGTTCGGGGTCGGTCCGATGGAGCGCACCCTCAGGAACGCGGAAATGACCGATTCATCAAAGGCCTTGTCGCCCGACGATTTTGAGATGCGCGGGTTCAGGATGGCGCCGCTGGCCGTGATGTCGAAGGTCACCTTCGTTTCCAGCCGGTCGCTGACGCCGGGGGGCGGCTCGTGGGCCTTTTTGAGCTCCTGGATGAGCAGCGAGATGTAGGTGTTCATCTGGTTTTGCTGCTCGCGCATCAAAGCCTGCCCGCCTCCCCCGCCCCGGGTGTTGGCCGTGGAGCCTCCCTTGACGCCTTGGGCGATTCCCTGGACGTCGATGCGCGGGGCTTTGGCCGCCTTTTGGATGGTGGTCGGAGCGGGCTTGGGCGTCGGATGCTTTTTCAGGTAATCGGCATAGGACTGCCGCTGTGTCTTCTTCATCTCCTTGACGAGACTGGTGTCAGGCTTGGGCTTTTCCGGCGCCTTGGGCTTGGGCTTCTCCACCGGCGGTGGTGGCGGGGTGGCCTCCTCGGGCTGGGTTTGCACGACCGGCTCCGGATCGGGCATGGTTGGCACGATCTCGATCTTGGGGACTTCCAATTTGATGGCGTTGGTCGTGTTGCCCAGGGCCGGGGCCACCAGTTCGTCGGGGGCGGTGGCCGGGCCGGCGACCAGTTCGAAGATCACCGGTTGCTCCTTGGCCTGCTGGGCGAAGAAATACGTCGTCAGGAGAATGGCCGCCACGAACAGCGCGTGCAGCGTGCACGAAAGCAGGAGCGAACTGGGCGAATTCGCGTGCATCAATCCTAGTTGGCCTCGGTGTCGAAGGTGATCTTGGTGAGGTTGTGCCGTTTCACCTCATCCATGACGCGCACCACCTGCTGCCACTGAAGCGTGAGGTCGGCGCGGATGCGGATGACGGGTTGCTTGGACTTGGCGGCCTCCACCATCAACTGGCGGGAGAGTTCCGGCAGGGACATCCGCTGGCTGCCGAAGTAGAAATTTCCCGAACGGTCGATCGAGATCGCCACGAACTCAGTGTCTGGAGGCGGCTTCGACTGTTCCTTCTTGGTCTCTCCCGGCAGGTTGACGGGGATGGTCTGCTCCTGCTGGATGAGGGGCGTCGCGATCATGAAGATGATCAGCAGCGTGAACGCCACGTCGATCAGGTTGGTGACGTTGAGCTCCGAGATCGGATGCGTCTGACGCTGGCGTTTGAAAGTACGGGCCATGGTCGTGGTTACTTCTGCATCTCGAGCTCGATGCGGTCCGCCAGGCTGCTGGCATAGTTCTCGATCTCGGTCATCATGGTCTTGGTTGTGTTGAAGAGCACATTATAGCCCACGACCGAGGGGATCGCCACCACGAGACCGGCGATGGTGGTGAGCAACGCCGCGGAGACGCCGGGCGCGAGCGTCTGGATGCTGGCGGTCTGCATCACCGAGACTGCGCTGAAGGCCTCCATCACGCCCCAGACCGTGCCGAGCAGGCCCATGAACGGCGCGATGGTGACCATCGTGGCGAGCCACACCATGCTTTCCTCGTAGCGCAGGGCCTGCCGGGCCAGCGCGCGTTGGATGGCGTTCTCGGCGTGTTCAAGCCGGGCCTGGAGGCTGTCCTCGCCCTTCTCCTTGCCGATCGCCGCCGCGCGCCAGTAGGACTCGATGGCCTCGGCCAGCAGGTCGGCATAGGGAATGGAGCGCTTGCTGCGAAACGATTCGGGCAGGTCGAGAATCTTGCGCTCCTCGCGGAGGCGCTGGTCGAAGGCGTAGTTGAGCCGGCGAAGATGGTTCAGTTCGTTGCGTTTGCCGAGCATCACGGACCACGCAAAGATGCTGAAGATCAGCAGCAGGATCACGATCACCTGACCGACGAGGTCGCACTGAAGGAAGATCTGAACAACATTGACGGTGGCGAACAAAGGTGTGGCCGGAAGCAGGCTGAGCATGGTGCACGGAGTGTTGGAGCGTTTGCGGGAGGCAATCAACGGAGAATTAGAAATTCTCGCCGCCCCACCCCGGAACCGTTGAATCTGTTTGCGCGAAAATGTCGCAATTGGTTCCTTTTTGTCTTTCGCTTCAGCCATGCCCTTAAAGACGAAACCCATCGGCAAACTCATTTCCTTCGAAGGCTCCGAAGGCAGTGGCAAATCAACCCAGATCGCCCGCCTGGCCGATCGTCTCCAGAAAGCCGGCCTTGAGGTCGTCGCCACCCGGGAACCGGGCGGCACGGAGATCGGCGAGCAGATCCGCAACATCATCGTCCATAACTCCAAGGGTGACGAGATGTGCCCGGAGACCGAGCTGCTGCTCTTCACCGCCGCCCGCGCCCAGGTCGTTCGCGAGGTCATCGCGCCGGCCCTCACCCGCGGCGCCATGGTTTTGACGGACCGTTATCTCGACTCTTCCACGGTCTACCAAGGGATCGCCCGCAATCTCGCCCTGGGCCCCGTCAACGAGATCAACCGCTTCGCCGTGGGCAATGTCATGCCGGACCTCACGATTGTGATCGACGTGCCGACCGAGGTGAGCCTCCAGCGGGTCCGGCAGCGGGCCTCCGATCTGCCCGACCGCATGGAGCGCGAGAACATCACCTTCTACAAAATGGTGCGGGAAGGCTACCTTCTGCTCGCCAAGGAATGGCCGGACCGGGTGGTCGTGCTGGACGGCACCCTTTCGCCTGACGCCTTGGACAAGAAGATCTGGGCCCTCGTGCAAAAGCGTCTCGCCTGAGCCCCACGCCCTTTCGTTGATGTCCACCGTCGCTGAACGCCTCCCCTGGCCGCCCGCTCTCGCTGGCACCCCGACCGTGGCCGTGATCGAGCGCGCCATCGAGCGGCAGCGCCTCGCGCACAGTCTGCTACTC
>JBDKHE010000636.1:0-2654 GCA_039797805.1 Verrucomicrobiota bacterium | reverse complement strand
TGCCGATTTGCTTGAGGTAGGCACGCACCGAGTCCGCCGACGCGGTGAGTTCGGCGTCCTTGCGGGCCTGGCGCAGTGCCTCGGACTCTTCCTCGTCCCAGACGAAGTCCCCGGATGCCTTGTCCTTGTCGGACGGTTCCGCGACCTCGTGGGCCACGGGCGCGATCGCGCCGGATTCGGCAGCGTCGACGGCGGGCTCGGTCGTGTCGTCGGCTTCCAGATCGTCGAGTTCGACGTCGACCGTGACCTCGAGGTCCGCCTCGACGGTCAGTTCGCCGTCCAGATCTTCGTCGATCACGTCGGCTGGCGCGGCCGAGTCGGCCGGTGCTGTGGCCTTCTTCGCTCGGCTGCGCGGCGCCTTGGGCGTCGCGGATTCAGCCGCGGCCTTGGCGGGGGCCTTGGCCGGGGCTGCCTTCTTCGCGGGAGTTGCCTTGACTGCCTTCACGGGTGCGGCTTTCGTCGCGGCCTTCGCCGGGGCAGTTTTGGCCGGAGCGGCGGTGGCGGCGGAATCGATAACGCCGTCTGCTGGTCCGTCTGCGGGCTCGGTCTTGGCGGTCCTGGACGCAGTGACGGCCTTGGTGGCCTTGTCCGCGACCGCTTTGGCGGCCCGGGCGAACACCCCCTTGCCGGCGGGGGCGGCCGAAGGCTCCGTGGCGGTTGGCTCCGCGGAAGTGGCCTGCTCATTCGCGGGCGTCTTGGCGGCGGTGCGCTTCGCCGGCGTATCGGTTGCCGGGCTGGCTTTGGTCGCTGCCACGTACACCCTTTCAGTCATGCGGGCTTCGACGAGGGCGTGCCTCACCAGAAGCCTCGGGTATGGGGAATGTCGGGGCGGTCCCGTCGGATTCTTTAAGCGCCGTGTTCTTCAACAGTGGCCCTCCGCCGTTCTTCGCGTCGGCGGCGGTTCGCGTTCCATTGTAACGACTCTCTGTGAAACCGCTGGTCTTGAGTCACGGCAGCTCGGGCTGGCTGGCCATCGCGGCACCGACGATTCCGGCGCTGTTGAGCAGCACTGCCGCCACTACCGGTGTGCGGCTCTTCAGTAACGGAATCCACTTGTCGGCGTTCTTGCTGATGCCTCCGCCGGCGATGAACAGGTCCGGCCAGATCGCGTTCTCGATGGCGACGAGAACCTTGGTGACCTCCTTGGTCCAGCGGTGGTAGCTCCAGTCCTTGCGCTCCTTCACCGATGACGCGGCCCGGTGCTCGGCTTCCTTGCCGTCCACCTCGATGTGGCCGAACTCGGTGTTGGGCAGCAGCATTCCGTTGTGGATGACCGCCGAGCCGATTCCGGTGCCGAACGTCAACAGCACGATGACCCCGCCGTGGTTCCTGCCCGCGCCGTAGCGCTGCTCGGCCAGGCCGGCGGCATCGGCGTCGTTGAGCACGACCACCTTCTGGCCGCCCAGCGCCTGGCTGTAGGCCTCTGCCACGTTGGTCCCGATCCAGGACTTGTCGACGTTCGCGGCGGTCTGCACCACACCGTTGACGACGACGCCCGGATAGGTCACGCCCACCGAACCGGTCCAGCCGAAGTGGCGGACGACTTCGGCGACGGTCTTCGTCACCGCCTCCGGTGTGGCCGGTTGCGGCGTCTCGAGCCGGAACCGTTCGCCGACGAGTTGACCGGAGTCAAGGTCGACGACGGCTCCCTTGACGCCGCTGCCGCCGACGTCGATTCCCAACGCGTAATGGTTTGTGCCTCCTTGCTGGGGACCGGTCATGGCGGCTATCTCCTCTCACAGCGGGCGATCAAACACTAGTTGGTCGGAGCGTCACAGAAGCGGGATTGCCGCCCGCCGTGTGCTGCGATGGCAGGGTGAACTCCGATCGTCCCGAAGAATTGCGCACAGTGGCCGAGCGACTGGCCGCCGAGGCGGCGGCGTTCGTCCGGCGGCGTCGGGCTGAGGTTTTCGGGACTGCCGCGGCGGGTCAGGAGACGTCGGCGGTTCGGGTCAAGAGCAGCCCGACCGACCCGGTGAGCATCGTCGATACCGAGACCGAGCAGTTCCTGCGGGACCGGCTCGCGCAAATTCGCCCGGGTGAGTCCATCCTGGGCGAAGAGCAGGGCGGCGCCGAGCCCGGGGATGAGGGCGCGAACCCGGGCGCGCTGTGCTGGGTGGTCGACCCCATCGACGGCACGGTCAACTTTCTCTACGGGATCCCCGCCTATGCCGTCTCGGTCGCGGTCCAGCGCGACGGGGTGTCGGTGGCCGGGGCGGTCGCTGACGTCGCCGGTGGCGAGATCTATTCGGCCGCGGCCGGGGGCGGCGCACATCTGCTGGCCGACGGCCAGCGTCGACCGCTCCGGTGCAGCCAGGTCACTGAGCTGTCGCACGCGTTGCTGGCCACGGGATTCGGCTACCAGAGCTCTCGGCGGGCGGCGCAGGCCGCGCTCCTGGCGCAGATGCTGCCGCAGGTCCGCGATGTGCGACGGATCGGTGCCGCGGCGCTGGATCTCTGCATGGTCGCGGCGGGCCGGCTGGACGCCTACTACGAGCACGGACTCAACGTCTGGGATTGGGCAGCCGGTGCGCTGATAGCCGCCGAAGCCGGGGCATTCGTCGCGCTACCGAAAGCTGGCGGAGCCGAGGCAGGGGCTGTGATCGTCGCGGCGGCCCCGCGGGTCGCCGCGGAGCTGATGTCTGCGCTGGACC
>JBDKHE010000635.1:0-5647 GCA_039797805.1 Verrucomicrobiota bacterium | reverse complement strand
AAGTTTGGCATGGGGATTGCCGACCTCGACAGCAACACGCGGCAGTGCATGGCGACCTCGCACGTGGCCTACAAGCAATCCTACGGCTTCGACGCGCCGCCGTTCACGTACGCCGATTTTGAGGAGAGCGACGTACTGGTGTTCGTGGGCGCCAACCCCTGCATCGCCCACCCGATCATGTGGCAGCGCGTGATGCGCAACCGCCGCTCCCCGGCCATCATCGTGATCGATCCCCGGCGCACCGAGACGGCCATGGCCGCGACGCTCCACCTGCCGGCCTACCCGAAGAGCGACCAAACCCTGCTCTACGGACTGGCCCGCGAGATCATCCAGCGGGGAGCGACCGATCCGGGATTCATCGCAGAGCACACCGAGGGCTTCGCCGGGTTTGCAGAATTCGTCGCCGCGTTCACGCCGGAGCGCGTGCTGGCGGAGACCGGTTTGTCTGCAACCGACTATCAGCGCACGGTCGATCTCATCACCCGGCCCGGCGCCCGGGTCTCGTATTGGTGGACCATGGGCGTGAACCAAAGCCACCAGGCGACGCGCACGGCCCAGGCCTTGATCAACCTGTCGCTCATGGCCGGACAGATCGGCCGGCCCGGCACCGGCGCCAATTCGATCACCGGTCAGTGCAATGCCATGGGCTCGCGCCTATTCGGCAACGCCTCCTCTTTGGTCGGCGGATACGATTTCGCTAGTGAGGAGCACCGGCGGCACGTGGCCGCCCTGCTCGACCTCGATCCCGCCGTCATCCCGACGCAGCCCAGCCGGGCTTACGACAAGATCCTTGATGCCGTGGAGTCCGGGGAAATCCGCGCCCTTTGGATCATCGCAACGAACACCGCCCACTCGTGGATCGGATCGGGCCGCTTCTCGCGGCTGCGCGACAAACTGGAATTCCTCGTCGTGCAGGACATGTACGGCACCACGGAAACCGCCCAGCAAGCTGATCTCCTGCTGCCGGCCGCCGGTTGGGGCGAGAAGGACGGGGTCTTCATCAACAGCGAGCGCCGCCTCGGCTACGCACGCAAGGTGGCCCGCGCCCCCGGGCAGGCCCTGAGCGATTTCTCCATCTTCAAACTCGTGGCCGAGGCCTGGGGCTGCGGTCCGATGTTCGCGCGCTGGAGTTCGCCCGCGGCAGCCTTTCAGATCCTCAAGGCGCTTTCCCGGGGCCAGCCCTGCGATTTCACCGGCGTACGCGACTACGCGCACATCGCCGAGGCCGGCGGCATCCAGTGGCCCTATCCGGAAAACCAGTCGCCCCTGATGGAAGCCCGCGAGCGCCGGCTGTTCGCCGACGGCAAATTCTTCACGCCTTCCGGCCGGGCCAAGTTTCTTTTCGACGAACCGCGCCCGCTGCCCGAGCCCACGGACGCCGCATACCCTCTGTTGCTCAACACCGGACGGGGTTCTTCCGCCCAATGGCACACGGGGTCCCGCACGGACAAGAGCGCCGTGCTGCGCAAGCTCGCCCCCACCTCAGCCTGGATCGAGCTCAACCCCGCGGATGCCGCCACATTCAATCTCCTGACCGGCCATCGCGTCGCGGTCCGCTCCCGGCGGGGATCGACCACGGCCCTGGTCGTGGTCACGCCCATCGTGCAGCCGGGTCAGGTTTTCATGCCCATGCACTTTCCCGGGGTTAATATGCTGACATTCCCCGCCTACGATCCACACTCGCGCCAACCCGCCTACAAGGCCTGCGCCGTCACCCTCTCCCCTCTCCCACCAGCCCCATGAGCTCTCCCGTCCTGACGACCCTGATGCTCCACCGCATTTTTGTGGCGGGCGGGCACCGCTACGTTGGTCGTCACGGGCTCGGTTCGGCCAGCCACCCGATCCGGGAAGTCGACGCCGCCGAATGCGTCGCCGGTTGCGGGCTGCGCGGGGATCGATTCTTTGCGTACAAACCGGATTACAAGGGTCAGGTCACCCTCTTCTCACGGGAGGTCTTTGCGGACATGGTCCAAGCCTTGCATCTGGGCGACGCAAGTCCGGCCGCCTTGCGCCGCAACCTGCTGGTCGAGGGAACCGATCTCAACGAACTCATCGGCCGGCAATTTGAGCTGCAAGGCGTGCTGCTCGAAGGAACGGAGGAATGCCGGCCCTGTTACTGGATGGACGAGGCATTCGTGCCCGGTACCGAAGCCTGGCTGCGTGGCCGGGGCGGTCTGCGTTGCCGAATCCTGGCGGATGGTTGGCTGCGGACCCACGCATGATTCCGGCAGGACAGCTGACGGGGGTGGTGCTGGCCGGCGGCCTGTCGCAACGGATGGGTCGCGACAAGGCGACGATCGCCCATGGCAGCCAACCGCTCTGGCGACGGCAACGGGAGATTCTCCTCATAGCCGGGGCCGCCGTGACGGCCATCGTCCGTCGTCCCGGCCAGGCGCCCTTGGGCCTGCCGGAAGATTGCCAGCTCTGGCACGACGAGGCGATTGACGTGGGACCCCTGGCCGGCCTGCACGTGGCGTTGAGCCAATGCCGCACCAGCCAGCTGGCCGTGCTGGCCGTGGATATGCCGCGCATCGACCCTTGGTGGTTCCAGTGGCTGGGCAGCTTTTGCGGCAGTTCCATCGGGGCGATGGCCTGCCGCCCGGACGGCCGGTACGAACCCCTCGCAGCCATCTACCCGCGCATCGCCCTGGCCGAGGCAACGCGTCACCTGCAGGGCAAAGATTTCTCGCTCCAGTCTCTCGCCGCCAGCCTCATCGACCAGAATCTCCTGCGCTGTGTGCCGCTCCCGGCTGGTGAGCTCTGGCGGGTGACGAACTGGAACAGTCCCGACGATACCTCGACCATCTCGGGTTGACGGCTTGCCCGCGCACCACGCCACGGTCACGCGGCGTCCCAGGCGTTCCGGTCCACGACGCGGTCAGCTCCCGTTCGCCGAAGAGATCATATGCTGGCGCACCACCTGCAACAGGACATCCATTTCGTAGGGCTTGTTCAGGACTTCACAGAAACCGATGGCTTTCAGCTCATCCATGCGATGCTGATGATTCAGACCGGATACCCCGAGGATCTTCAGAGTCGGGGCAATTCGCCGCAACTCGACGGCCAAGGTGGGACCATCCATGTCGGGCATGGAAAAATCAGTGATGACCAGATCGATGTCGGCGCGCTTTTCCCGCAGGATCTGCAGGCCATCCGCGCCGTTCGTCGATGTGAACACCTGGTAGCCTTCCGTCTGGAGCAAGCGGCCGGTGACCGACAGCACGCCGGGCTCATCATCCACGACCAGCACCCCGCGCCGGCCCTTGGGCTTCTCCTGTCCGGCCGGCGGCACCGGCTTCGCGACCGGTGCCGGCGGTGCCTTGCCATCGATCGACCCCAGCAGAACCGGCAGGTAAACCCGAAACACCGTACCTTGCCCCACCTGGCTTTCCACGCGAACAAGGCCGTGGTGGGATTTGATGATGCCGTGGACCGAGGCGAGCCCCAGGCCGGTCCCCTTGCCCTGCGACTTGGTGGTAAAGAACGGATCGAAGATGCGGTCGATGATCTCATGCGGAATACCATGGCCGGTATCCTTCACGCTGAACACCAGGTGAGGACCATGCCCGGCAACGGTCGCCGTGGGCAGTTCCACCCGTTCCATCGCCAGGGTGAGCGTGCCGCCCGAAGACATGGCATCGCGTGCATTGACGCACAGGTTCATGAAAACCTGGTGCAGCTGATTGGATTCCGCCTCGACCAGCTCGTGCCCCTCCGGGATTTCCTCCACGATCTTGATCTCTTTCGGAAACGTTGCCCGCATCAGCTGAACCATGCCTTTCAGCAGCGGACGCGGGTCCAGTGCAACGCGATCCTGCGCGAGGTTGCGGCTGAACGCCAGCAGCTGCCGGACAATGGCCGCCCCGCGCCGGCCGCCATCGTCGAGAAGGGACATCAGCTCCCGGTCCTTGGCATCGGCCAGCTTGTCCCGCAGGATGCCGCTCGCCATCAGCATCGGGGTGAGGATGTTGTTCAGATCGTGCGCGACGCCGCTGGCCAGAGTACCGACCGCCTCTAGGCGCTGGCTGTGCAGCAACTGGTTTTCCAGCTCCTTGCGCTCGGTGATGTCCATGTGGGTGCCCAGAACGCGCACCGGCCGGCCCGCGGCGTCGGTCTCAACCACCTTGCCGACCGAGCGCACCCACTTCCACCCGCCCGAGGCGGTGCGCAGCCGGTACTCATGGGCCCCGATCTCTCCGCTCGCCTGCGAGGCACGGAAGATCCTCAAGACTTCCGGACGGTCGTCCGGATGCAACCGCTCCATCCAGACTTCCAGGTTGGAGACGAAATTTTCGGGATCATAGCCGAGCATCAGGGCGTACTCCGGACTGGTCAGCGTCTTGCCGGTCTTGAGGTTGACCTCAAACCAGCTCTGGTTGCTGGCCCAGAGCGCAAGCCGCGTGCGCTCTTCGTTGAGCAGGATCTTTTCCTGCGTCTGTTTCCGCTGTGTGATGTCTCGGATCGAGGCAATGACCCGCTGCTCGCCGTTGACCGCCCAGACCCGCAGGGCTACCTCGGACCAAAACAGCTCACCGTTGAAACGGCGGCTGCGCCACTCAAACACCTGGGTGTTTCCCTGCTGTGCCTGATGCAGGTATTCAAGGATCTCCTTTGAGGTGTAGGGCGGCTCTCCCGAGGAAAGATCACCGACACTCCGGCCGACGAACACCTTTCGGTCTGCCTGAAAAAGCGCACAGGCCTGGTCGTTGGCGTCCATGATGCGGCCGTCAGGGGCGTATACCACCAGCGCATCACTGGTCGAATTGAAGATCTCGCGGTAGTGGGCTTCGCTGGTGACGAGCCTGGTGGCGGTTTCGGTCAGCAACTGTTGCTCACGACGGTAGTTGAGCAGCACAAACCACAGGACCGCCCCCAAGGCCAGAAAACAGCAGATATAGGATGTTTCGACATCGATCAGGCGGTCCAGCGGATCGGCAAAGGGGGTGACCCACTCAGGATACAGGTGGCCAAGAAGAAAGAGCAGCGCGACGTTCATCCATAATCCAAAGACCAACACTCGCCGCGTCCACCCCTCGAACATCGTCATCACAAAAACCAGCACCGGGAAGAAATAGGCGCCGATGCTGCCATCAATACCTGCATTCAAGAAAAACACGTAGTCCAGCATGCCGACGATGAGCGCCAGAAACGGGAAATAGAGGTGCCGGCCACGGCACGACTGCCAGTAGAAAATCGCCGCGCTCAATCCCAGCACAATGTTTGAAACGTGGACCCCGAGAGGCAGCTCCTGCATGAAATTCAGCGGAGCCACCACCAGCAGGCACAACGTGAACGTCATCCCGCAGATGAGACGAAAAATGCGAACCCGAAGTTCAGCCGATATGTCACCCTTAAAGCCGTCCGCTATGCGCTGAAGCAAGGGCACTTTCATCGCGTTCAGCCTGCACCAGCGGTCGAGCGGCGCAAGCACTGAGGAAGACTCTGCAAAACACCGCAGTGCCTCAACCCGAGACGGCTCGGCAAGGCTCCCCGCCTACGTAGCCGTACGTAGCCCCAAGCATATCCTGCGGGCATACCCGCCGCGCACCTGGCTGGACTACCCGCCAGGCCCTTTCGCCGGGATCATCCAGACGATGCTCTCCATCATTTGACGCTCCCCACGTAGATGATCATCTCGTTGTCTTCG
>JBDKHE010000634.1:0-3361 GCA_039797805.1 Verrucomicrobiota bacterium | reverse complement strand
CGGGCGCTGCACCGTGGCCTGCAGATCCCGGCCGAGGTATTGGTCCAAGAAACCCAAGCCCCCTATCGGACAACGGCGGTCAAACGTCGGAAGCAGAAGGCTTCGGCGTAAGGTGGGTTTTCAAAGGATGGCCTCTGTCATCCTGATAGCAGTGAAGAATCCAGCAGCGTGATCGCATCCGCGGTGACTGTCCCAATGGATCCTTCGTTCCACTCAGGATGACGGTGACCGGCGGCGAAGGGCAAGGACTGCACGTAGCCGAGCCCGGATGCCGTCAAGCGGCACCCCTACACCTTGGTCCCTCGGAGGGGCGTCGCTGGCCGACGCCCTCGTTCCGCCAACTCACCGCAGCCCGAACACCAGCTGCAGCATCGTCGTCAGGTCGGGGCCGGGGGTGTTGCGGCCGCTGCGGACGCGGATGAGGGACTTGCCGCGGAAGCCGCGCAACGCGGCGGTGTCGACGGAGAGAATCTCGACCGAACCGGCGCGCTGGCCGGCGACTTGCGTCGGACTGAGCGGCGTCCACGCGAACGGCAGGCCGCTCACATCGACCTGCACTTCCCAGCCGCCGACGAGTCCTTCGATCGGTTTGCGCAACAGGGCCGGGTAGCGGCGGATAAAATCCGGCACCATGCTCGTCACGACCCGCAGACGCACGGCAGGCTCGAGCCAGGCGAAGTACTGCTGAAAATTGTCCACGCGCTGCTGGCGCCACTGATCCAGAAAATCGCGCGGGTCGATGCCCATCAGGTTCATGCCGTTCCAACGGCCCTGCAGGTTCGGGCTGCCGAATTTCTTCCACGTGTACCAAGCTTGGAAATTTTCCGTGAGCATGAGACCGATCTCGAAATGCAGGTGCGCGCGGTCGGTGGGAATGTTGCCGTTGGACGTATGGCCCATCGTCCCGATGACCTGGCCGCGCCTGACCGACCCGCCTTCCGTCACGCCCGGCTCGATGCGCGCCAGATGGGCGTAGAGGGTGTACACCGCCGGAGTCACCCCCGGGTGTTCGATCACGATGTAGCGGCCATAGTTGCTGTCGCCTCCGCGGGCACTGATGTTGCGGACGATGCCATCCATGGCGGCCGTCACCTGGTCGCGCGGCTCGCCGCGCGCGTCGCGCGACACCGGCTTGATGTCCAGACCCTCGTGAAACTGCGTGCCGTGGCTGCGCACGGAACCCCACAAACCCGAGCGCGGGTCACCGGACACGGTCGGCTGGACCCAGTTCTCGAAACTTTGTCCCCGCTCCCAGGCCGCATTGGGCGTCGGCCAATCGATCTCGATGCGCTGGGCAGAGACGGATGTGGCCGTCAACAGAACCAAACAGGTCCAGAGCAGAGCCTTTTTTTGGCAAAAAAAGGCGCGAAAAAAATCCTTTCCAGCGCCTGAAGATCTCCGCGCGCCTGTAGGCGCATGGGAGACATGCGAGAACCTGGGGATATCTTGTGCCGTTTTGTGGCCCATCCTGCCTTGAGTGATTTCAACTGCCATCATTTGACCGTGGTCGTTTTGGGCGCGGATTCAAATGCTTCAAGAATTTCCGCACCGATCGCATCGGCGATGAGCCGGCCGCGCGGCGTGAGGCGGATGCCGCCTTCGGGGGTGGCGAGCAGCAGGCCCTCCAGCAACAGGCGCGGCAGCAGGTCCTCGAGCCCGGTCCACGGGGCCTTCGGGAAGCGCCGGCGCAACCGCGGCAGCGAGACGCCCTCGTTCATGCGCAGGCCGAAGATCACCGCATCGGACGCCAGCAAGCCATCGGTCAACGCCACGCGATCGCTCGTGGCCCGCCGACCCGCGGCGACATCCGCCAGCCAGAGTGCGAGATCGGACGGATTCGCGCTGCGCCAGCCCGCGTGCTGCGAGGCGGCGGACGGGCCGAGCCCGACCCACTCGTGCATGTTCCAGGTATTGAGATTGTGCCGACAGGTGTGACCCGGACGCGCAAAATTGGACACCTCGTACTGGGCGTAACCTCTCGCCGCGAGGTAGTCCCACGTGTGCTGGTAGAACAGCGCCTCCTTCTCGACATCGAGCTTCACCTTGCCCTGCGAGAGCTTGACCCAGAGCGCGGTGTCTTCCTCGAACGTCAGACAGTACGTCGACAGGTGATCGGGCGCGAGCCGCAGCGCCTCGTCGAGATCGGCCCGCCATTGTGTCTCGGTCTGGCCCGGCAGCGCGAACATCAGGTCGAGGTTAACACTGGCAAATTCCCGGGCGCGGATGAGGTCATAGGCCCGGTAGATCTGGGCCGGCGTGTGCTGGCGCCCGAGCGCGTCGAGCAAGCTGTCGTCAAAACTCTGCACGCCCATCGAGATCCGGGTGACGCCGAGATCCTTCAGCACGGCCAGTCGTTCGGCGGTCACCGTGGCCGGGGCCAGTTCGATGGACCACTCCGCCGGACGCCCCCCGCAATAGAGCAGCATCGTGCGCCCCAACCGCTCGATCTCCGCCGCCTTGAGCAGGCCCGGGGTGCCCCCACCCCAGAAGGCCGTGCTGACCACACGCCCGGCGTCCGCCATGGTTGTCGTTTGGGTCCACGGCACGAGTCCGGCCTCGGTTTCGATGCCTTCGAGGTAGCGCACCACGGCGTCGCCTCTCGGCACGGTTTGGTAAAAGGCGCAGAAGTCGCAGGTTGTCGCGCAAAACGGCACATGCACATACACGCCAAGCGGCGTGGCTGCCGTCGGTGATGTCTGCGCTTTTTCTTGCCCTGTGGGTGGACCAACCATTATGAAGTTCTTCAATTTACGGTGTGCCAACAGCCTGCGCGGCCGGGGCACTCCGTCACATTCAACTCAATGCACAAGACTCCTTCTTTTCACGCGAGCAGAATATTTTCCGCCCTCGCCGCTCTCCTCCTGCTGACGCTGGCCGGTTGCAATCTCACCGTCACCAACCTGACGCCCGAGACCGTCCCGGCCAATCCGTCGCAGACCTACACCATCACGGCGAGCTTCCGTCCGAGCAGCCAGGTGGATGATGAGAGCATCGTGCCCCGCATCGTCATCGACGGTCAGGCGCACAACCTCACGCGCAGCGCCGTGGGCATCAACATCTGGGAATTTGACTACATGATCCCGGCGGGCCGCGAGAGCGCCTCCTACTATTTCATCTGCGACTACCGCACGAGAAACAGTTCGGAAACCCAGCAGATCTACTCCGACTTGCAGACCCTGAAGATCGCGGGCCGTTACGTGATCCGCTCGGAAGCGACCCGGGCACCGGTCGGCTCCCGCGTCAGCATCCTCGGCGCGGGCTTCACCCCGACCGACATCGTCTATTTCGACAACATGCCGACGCGTACCGTCTTCGAGTCGCCGAGTTCCCTGAGTTTCTTCGTCCCCGCCGTCGAGCCGGG
>JBDKHE010000633.1:0-6372 GCA_039797805.1 Verrucomicrobiota bacterium | reverse complement strand
AGCCACTGCCAGCGCGGACCCTCAAAATTGGCCGGAAGGGATGCGCTCTCTTTCACCGGCGGGCGGACGCCTCGGCCAGCGCCCGACGGGCCCGGTTGTAGATGGTCAGGCAAAGCAAGGCTCCGACCGCGGCTTGGACGGCGGCCAGCCAAAGTCCGCCAGGCACACCCAGGCCAACCAACAGGGCAAGCAGTCCGAAAACGAAGGCCCGGTCGCTCTTGCCCATGGGCCCATCGTAGCGGCGGGTCGCCCCGATCTGCACGGCTACGACGCCGGTCATCTCACTGATAATGGCCAAAAGGGTGATCAGCACGATCAGCAGTGCGGAAAAATCCGGGACGAGCGCCAGCGGCAGGTAGAGCGCCGTATCGGCCAGCACGTCGCCGATCTCGTTCAACACAGCACCGAGGCGCGACTTCATGTTGTGCTCGCGGGCCAGCATGCCGTCGATGGCGTTGAGCGCCATGCGCACGAATAGAAATCCGGGCAGCACCAGCAGTGGCCAGCGCGCCGTGGGATAGAAACCGATGCAGGCGCCGACCGCGGCGGAGAGCAGGGCGGCGGCCACGGTCACCTGATTGGCGGTGACTCCGGCCCGGGCGAGGCTGCGCGTGATCGGCCGGAGCAGATTTTGAAAGGCGGGCTTGATGTCGTAGATCGAGGCCATGGTGGAATCAGGTGTAGCAGTAGCGCACGAGGTGGAAGAACACTGGCGCGGCAAAGCAGAGTGAGTCGATGCGATCCATGACCCCGCCATGACCTTCAATCATCGTGCCGTAGTCCTTGACGCCGCGGTCGCGCTTGATGGCTGACATGACGAGTCCGCTGAAGAATCCCATCAGGGTGAGGAGAAACGAGAACAGCCCCGCCTGCCACCAGGTGAAAGGTGTCGCCCACCAGAGCGCGGTACCAATGGCGGTGGCGGAGAGCACGCCGCCCCAGAAGCCCTCGACCGTCTTGTTGGGACTGATGGTGGGCACGATGGCGTGTTTGCCGAAGAGTTTTCCCCAGACATATTGCAGCACATCGCTAATCTGGACCACGAGGACGAAGAAGAGCAGCAGTTTGGCGTTCTGACCCTCGTAGTCTTTGATCTTGAGCGTGAGCAACGCGGGTACGTGGCTCACGCAGTACACGCAGATCATCAGGGCCCACTGGATCTTGGCCGTGCGTTCGAGAAAATGTTCACTGTCGCCCGCCAGCGCGCTCCGGGTGGGCACAAAAATAAAGGCATACACCGGAATGAGGATCGAGAAGAGCCCGTACCAGTCCATCGCCACGAGATAGTACTGCAGCGGCGTGATGATGAAAAACGCCCAGAAGAGAGTGCGATGGTCGCCGGCGCGGGTGGGGGTGATCGTGATGAATTCCCGAAGGGCGAAGAAGGACATGAAGCCGAACAGGATCACCGAACCGAGACCGCCCGTGGCCAGGGCTACGCCAAAAACGGCGACCATGACCCACCACGCCTTCACCCGGGCGTCGAGGTTGGCGATGACCTTGTTCGGGCTGCCGGCCCGTCGTTTGAGGAAGAAGGTGATGGTGGAGGAGAGGGCGAGCAGGGCCACGATGCCGCCGACGAGCCAGATGAGTTCCTGATAGAGTTTCATGAAATTACTGGGCGAGCGCCTGGATCGCGGCTCGAGCCCGGTCCAAGAACGCGGCCTTGGTTTCTTCCGCGCCGAGTTGGATCGGCGGTCCGATCGACAGACTGCCGAGCAACGGCACGGGCAGCGACTCTCCCTTGGGCAGAATACGGCTGAGGTTCTGCAGATAGACGGGCACCAGCGTGACACCGGGGCGGTCTCGCGCCACGTGGTAGAGACCGGACTTGAAGGGATGCACGGCGCCGTCCGCACTCCGGGTGCCTTCCGGGAAAACGATCAGCGAGTCGCCAGCTTCGAGGGCGGCGACCATGGGGGCCAGCGGATTGTTGGCCACGGTCACATGCTGGCGCTCGATCAGCACGGCGTTGAAGAAACCGCCGGCGATGCGCCGGCGCATGGCGGACTTTTCCCAATAATCACGTCCGGCGACCGGACGGGTGCGGGCCCGCATTGCGCCGGGCAGGGCGGCCCAGATCGTGACGAAATCCAGATGACTCGAATGGTTGGCGAAGAAGATGACCGGACCGGCGGGCAGCGACTCGGCCGGGAGCAGGCGAACGCCACAGATGATGCGGATGAGCCAGGCTGCAAAATCTTTGGACATGGGGCGCACCTGTTTGGTGGCCGAGCGTCCGGGGGCTGTCAAACGCAAGCCCGGGAGATCAATCAGCGCGCCGGACCAAGGCTAAAGCCGAGGTTCCGGACCAAAGTAAGGTCCGGCGCACTGAAAAGTGGTCTCTACTAAAGATAAAGGCCCGGGAGCCTTGCGGCTCCCGGGCCAAAATCGGGGGTGGGCGCTCGCCACGCGCTCTTTCCCATTCGCACAACATTGGGCGCCTCGCTTTCGCGGGCCGTGTGCTTCCCGACGCTACTCACCGCGGCATGCGATGGTCTCGGTCTCATAGCGGGACCGTCCCGGTCATTTCTGCTCCGGAATTTATCGAGTGAGGCCTCTCCGCCCGGTTCGGCGTCATCTGCCGATGACTCGCTCGCCGGACGGGTGTTGGCACGCCTGCAACAGTGCATTTCGCACCAGCACCTTGCCATGGGGACGGCCCCGGCTTTTGGCCGGGCGTTGGCCCCATGTAACGGGTCTGACCTCTTACCTCTCAGGTTGCTTTCGATTTGCAGTTGGGTGACGCGGTTTTACGCGCCGCCCCAATTAGGAGGTTTTGCGAGCTTTGCCAGACTCGCCCGCTCCCCGCTGCGCTGCGTCCCTTTCGCGCCCCGCCTTGTGGGCCGGGCCTTTTGGTGGGGTGGACCCACCGAAACACTGCGCTGCGTCCTGGTTATACAGTAGCAACCATAACCCTCTGGGTAACTGCATCGGTGACAGGGTCCGAAACTGACCCTGGACCTGACTCGGCTGGGACGCGGTTTCTAATGTCGCGCCTGGCCGCACAGCTCCTTTGTCGCATAACTGGAACGGCTGCGACGCCGTCCAGAGGAACTGGTGACATATGCCTGGGACGGCTCGCGCCGTCGAGGGGAGGGCGGCACCAGTTGCCACTCTCCTTTCCCCGGTTGCCCGGGATTATCCCAGTCGCGCTCTCGGCGGGTTTTTCAGGCCACCGCGCTGCGACTGTTCTATCAAGGAACGACGAAAAGATGCGTCCGTTTTCGCGCAAAGTCACGGGGTAGTTCCTCCCAACTTATTCACCCATTCTGCCGGAAATTCGGGTGTTAACGTGGTGAATAACTTGTGGATGATGGGTTATGCACAGGTTACTTACTTTTGGCGGCGCCGTCCGGAATCAGGAGGACCGGGAGCGGCTGTTTTCTTCAGGCCGGCTGAGATCGACCTTGCGCCGCCGTTCAAGTTTTTCCCGCAGGTCGGCGGCCTTGGGGTGACCAAGGCCCTCGGCTTTGAGCGCCAGCGCGATGGCTTCATCGAGGGTCGGCGCGTCGGTCTCATTGTTAAAGGTTGTGCCGGCGAGGAAGAACTGGGCGTCCCGGTTATTGTCCCTGGCCGCCTGCCGGAGATACTTCATGGCCAAGGCACGGTCGATCGGCACATTGGTGCCAAAGTAGTAGATCTGTCCGAGGTTGAAGGCGGCCTGATTCGAGGTCTTGGCCGCCCGGGTGAAAGTATCGATCGCCTCTGCGACCCGCCCGGCGGCCATATGCCGGTGGGCGAGTGTTGCGAGCGCTGTGCCGTTGCCCATCTCGATGGCGAGTTTGAGGTGCTGTTCCGCGCGCTTGGGGTTCTTCTTGACGCCCTCGCCGGCCCGGTAGCACAGGCTCAGCCTTTCGTGGGCATAGCCGGCGATTGTTGGATTGGGCAGGTCGACGAGTTGCTTGAGCAGTTTCACGGCCTGCTCGTATTCGCCCTTCTTGAGCAGGACGTCAGCGATGGAGGGGAGGGCATCGAACTGGTTTAGTCGGACCATGAAGCCGAGCCAGTAGGCGGCCCGGTCGAAATCGAGGCTGACACCGGTGCCGGTGAGGTAGAAATTCACCAGGCGGCGGAGGGAGGGGATGTGGCCTTCAAGGGCGGCGAGCCGG
This sequence comes from Verrucomicrobiota bacterium, assembly GCA_039797805.1. GTDB lineage: Bacteria > Verrucomicrobiota > Verrucomicrobiia > Opitutales > Opitutaceae > Lacunisphaera. The sequence goes on along the minus strand of JBDKHE010000633.1, from coordinate 2,260 downwards.
TAATGGTAGGCGGCCTCGGTGTAGGTGACGGGGACGCCCTCGCCGTGTTCGTGCATGAAACCCAGGCTGTAGTGCGCAGCCGGTAATCCCCATTCGGCTGCGTCTTCAAAGTGCCGGTAAGCAGACGCGAGATCTTTTGGCACGAGGACGCCCGTATAGTAGAGCTCGCCGAGATTGGCAGCGGCGTAGGCGAATTTTAGGCGGTTGCTCTCCTCATAGTGTTTCAGCATGAGCGACCGGTTCGTCTCGATGCTGCCGCTGTCGACGGAGTTGATCACCTGTCTCAGCCGGTCGGCGTAGATTCCCGCCAGATTGTTGTGGCTGCGCGCGTGCTCCGGGTCGATTTTCAGGCATTGGAGGTAAATGGACTCGGCCTTGGTTGTGTCGTGAAAGACTCCGTCACCCTGCACAAGCATATTGGCGTAGTTGGCCATAGCATCCAGATCACCGGCATCGCTGCCCTTGCGATAATAGTCGATGATCAGCTTCCGTGCCTTGGCGGGCGAGGATTCACCCATCGCGTACCCGTTGAATTCGTAGAGATAGCCGAGTTGATTGAGGGAACCGCCATGGTTGGCGTGGGCTGATTTCTTGAACCATCGCACGGCCTCGTTGAAATCCGGCTTCAGCCCCCAGCCTCCGAGCAGGCGCAAGCCGAGCAGGTACTGCGCGTGGGCATCGTTTTTCTGCTTGGCCCAGGTCTGGTTCAGGCTGACTTCCTCTTCGAGGGTGACCACCGACGCGGGGCACTGGCCGATTGTGCCGAGGTAGCAGACGATGTCTGCGTTGCGGTGTTTTCGGAAGAGGAACTGTGCTTTTTCAGTGTCCCGGGCCGTGCCGAGCCCGTTTTGATAGCAGATGGCGAGGTTTGCGACGCCGACGTAGTGCTTGGGCTTGTCGCCCCCACCGGCCCTTTCGAACCACTGGAAAGCCTTCACCGGATCGGCGACGCCGAGATCTCCCCGCGCGTGCATGAAGGCGAGTTGAAGCATCGCCCAGACCTGGCCGTTCTCGGCGGCGAGTTCATACCATTGCGCGGCTTCGGCGGCGTTGTAGTCCTTGGATTTTTTGTCGGCGAGTGACTGGGCGATCTGAAACTGCAGGGCGCTTTGCTGTCCCGCCTGGGCCTCGGTCACGGATTCCTCCAGGTCGGCAACGGCGAAGTCGTCCACGATTTTCAGCGAGACGTAATTGTGAATCAGGTTCACGCCCATGCGCGCGTTGAGGCGGCGGCTCTGGTCGAGCATTGCGCGGGCTTTCTCCTTGTCGCGGGGGATGCCCCGGCCCAAGGCATAATTGAGCGCGGCCTCGACCGCCGCCTGATAGATGCCGCTCTGGCCGTCGGCACCGGCGTTCGCTGCGGCGACGTAGTGGGCCTGCGCCTCGAGTGCCTTGCCCTGCCGGGCATCGATCTGAGCGAGGAGGAAGTGGGCCGAAGCCTGGGTATTGTGGATCGGGTCGACGGCCAGTTCTCCAGCGACCTGTCCGCCTGGCCGGTCGCTGTCTCGCATGAATCCATCGGGGGGCGCAGGTCGGGAGTAGTCGGCGGTGGGCGCCAGCGCGGCGGTCAGCCAGACAGATGCCTTGGCGTCGTCCCGTCGGGCGCCGGTCCCGGTGGCGAGGCAGCTGCCGAGACTGACCATGGCGTAGGCGTTGCCGCGCTCCGCCGCCAATCGGAAGAGATTGGCCGCTTTACGAACGTCCTTGGGGAAGCCGTGGGAGCCAGCGAGATGACAATTGCCGAGCAGGGCCTGGGCGTGGGTGTACTCCAAGTCGGAGGCCTCCTGCAGCATCTTGCGACCAGTGGCCTGTTCGGCGGATGTTTTGCTTTCGAGCAGTTTGAGGGCCTGCCAGAATTTGTTGGCCGCAGGGTCGGGCCTGGGCGCGGCCGCGGCGGCAGATTCCGTGCTGTCTTCCTTGCCGTCATCGGGGTCCTCCCCGACGATCGGGCTGTCCGGTAGCGGGGGCGATTGTGTCGCGGGAGTGGCGACGTCGGCCATCACCGAAACGATATTCAGCGAGCACACCAGAAGGAGGCGTAGAGAAGTGGACATGATCAGAGGGGAGGGGAAACCGGGGCGAGCAGGGCGGCCCACGCGGCGGCAAGCCGCAGGCTTTCGCGCAGGGGCACATCCAACGGTGCACGTTCGCGCTGGATTCCATCGTCGAGCGTCACGATCTCGGCGAGCAGGGATTCCAGGGCTTGGCGGGTGGCGACATCGGCGGGGCTGGTGCCGGCCTGTCGGGCCATCGCGTCCAG
>JBDKHE010000632.1:0-2689 GCA_039797805.1 Verrucomicrobiota bacterium | reverse complement strand
CCAACCCCCGTTCCTTTTTCTCGGGGAAGCGTCGGTCAACGCCCACGGCGCGAACGCCAAGTACAAGATCAGCGGTCAGGAATTTTTCCTGCAGGGTCACTTCAAGGACAACCCGGTGTTGCCCGCCTCCATCATGCTGGAGGCGTTGGGTCAACTGGCGGTGCTCTTCCTGCTGGAAGGACAGGTTGGGGAAGGTGGCAAGACTGTTGATCATCGCACCATTTTCTTCACCTCCTGCGAGGGCGTCCGCTGCCACCGGGTCTGTCGGCCGGGCGATGTGCTGAATCTATCGATCAAGCCGAAACGGCTCAAATCCCCGCTGGCCACTTTCGAAGGCCAGATCCGGGTCGGTCAGGAAAAGGCCGCGATTGCCGAGGAAATCACCCTTACCTTCGCCTACGCGGAGGAAGTGGCGCTGCCTCCTGGCCCGCAGGTGGCTCCCTCCGAGCAGCCGGTGGCCGTCAGCGCGGTCAAGACGGCGGTCAACGCCTGAGGGCATCCGTGCGGTGGTTGACCGTTTGGCGAAAAGCCCTTTGATGGGCTCGACCTTGCTTGTTGCCGTCACTTTGACGGGAACCCTCTGAACACAAAATGCGGAAAGTTTATATCACCGGCGTCGGGTTTATCACCAGTATCGGCAACGATGCGGCGACCGTTTCGGACAGCCTGCGGGAGTTGCGCCATGGCATGGTCCAGTACCCGCCGTTTCAAAAGCCGGACATCCCGGTCAAGGTGGCCGCCCCGATCCGTGATTTTCAGACCGACTCGGTTGACCAGGAAGACTGGGTGTTTCCCGCGCGTTATCGTATCCGCCGCGAACTGCTCCGCGGGATGGCTCCCCATGGGGTTTATGCCTATTGTGCGATGACGCAGGCCGTGGAGGATGCGAAGCTGACCGAGGCGGATTATTCGAATCCGCACACCGGGCTCTACGCGGCTTCGGCGGGTTCGCCGTTCCTGCTGGGTTTCCACCTGGAGAGGATGCGCAAGGTGGGCGTCATGCGTTGCCCGCCACTGGGCATCGTCGCCTCGATATCCGGTACGGTGAATTTCAATCTGGTGTCCCAGTTCAAGATTCGCGGCGCATCGACCGGCTTCTCGTCGGCCTGTGCCTCGTCGGCGCACGCGCTGGGTTTTGCCTACGATGAGATCATGCTCGGCCGGCAGAAGCGCATGTTCGTGATCGGCGCCGAGGACGGCAACGTGGAGAGCATCCTGCCGTTTGCCGGCATGCGTGCGCTGTCCCTGCAGACAGATCCCTCGCTGGCTTCGCGTCCGTTCGACGTGGCGCGCGACGGTTTTGTGGGCACCGGCGGGGCCACGGTCCTGGTGCTCGAAAGCGAGGAAGAGGTGCAGCGGCGCAATCCGAAGGTTTATTGCGAGGTAGCCGGCTGGGGCCAGGCTTCGGACGGCTACAATGTGGCGATCTCGCATCCGGACGGCGAAGGCCTGCGGCTGGCGATCGAGAATGCCCTGAAGCAGTCTGATGTCGCCGCCGACGAGGTCGACTACGTCAACGCCCACGCCACCTCGACTCCGATCGGCGATGTTTCCGAGACGAAGGCGCTCAAGGCCATTTTCAAGGACTCCCCGTCGCGGCCGGCCGTCAGCAGCACGAAGGCCCTGACCGGGCACGGTCTCTCCCTGGCAGGATCGATGGAAGCAGGCTTCTGTGCGCTGGCCATGAAGGAGGGCTTCATTCCCGGCTCGGCGCATATCTCGCAGCTCGATCCGGCTTGCGCGGGCCTGAACATCATCCGCGCGACCCTGCCTCAGCGACCCAACGTCGTGCTGAGCAACAGCAGCGGGTTTGGCGGCGCGAACGTCTGCCTGGTGTTCCGGGCGGTCTGACGCGCATGAGCACCGGCCCGCTTTCGACCCGTTACCGCACCGCCTTTGTGAGTGGAGCGAGCACGGGGTTGGGGCATGCCTTTGTGGAGATGCTGCTCGAGGACGGCGTAGAAGTGTGGGGGACCTCACGCGACTGGAAGCGCCCCGCAGTGCGGCACGATCGCTTTCACCCCGTGATCATGGAGCTGGGTGACGGACCTGCCGCCGTGAAGGTCTTCCAGGAGGCCGAGCAAGCGGCCGGAGGATTCGATCTCGTGATCAACAACGCCGGTTTCGGGGCCTTTGGTTCCTTTGCGCACACCGATTTTGGGGTCTGGGAAGAGCAACTCCGCGTGATGCTCGTGAACACGGCCCGCCTGAGTCACGTGGCTCTGCGCGGCATGCTCAGCCGGCAGCGCGGGGCCTTGGTCAATATTTCGTCGATCGCCGGCGAGTTCGGCATGCCCTACCAGGCCGTTTACAACACGACCAAGGCCGGCCTTTCCGCACTGAATGAGAGCCTGATGTATGAAGTGAAGGGCACCGGGGTGATCGTGTTGGACTTTCGTCCGGGAGATTATCGCACCGATTTTGAGGATTCGGTCCGCCGGCCCGAACAGCCAGGCATCGATCCTGTGAACGCCCAAAGCATGGCGCGGGTCTGGGCGGATTTTGAGAAGATGATGCGCAGCGGTCCGTCTCCTGCCCAAGCGGCGGCGGATCTGCGGCGCGCGTTGCGGCGCGGGCGCAGTGGCACAGTGCGCAGCGGACGCTTTTTCCAGGCGATTATGGGGCCGTTGCTCGCGCGGTTCGGCACCCTGGCCATGAAGCGTCGTTTTTTGGAAATCTATTTCGGTCT
>JBDKHE010000631.1:0-15379 GCA_039797805.1 Verrucomicrobiota bacterium | reverse complement strand
GCGTGGGAAGATCCCGGCGCCGCGCTGGATCGCACGGTGGACGCCCACATCAAGACCCTGCGCGCCAAGCTGCGCGAGGCGGCGCCTGAGTCGGATCCGATCGTGACGCACCGGGGTCTGGGCTATTCGTTGCGCGAAGAATGAGAATCCGCACGGCCATCTTCGGCGTCTATGTTGTGGCCTCCGCGGTCGGCTTTGCCGGGGTGATGGGCCTGGTGTTGCGGGATGTGCGGCTGCGCTACGTGGAATCGATGCGGCGCACGCTGGGCGATACCGCCGCCTACCTGGCGGCCTTTGCCACGCCGGCCACTGAAGGCGACCGGTGGACAACCCGGCTCAAGGCGCTGCCCGGGCACGATGGGGTCTTGCGGGTGTTTGCCTGCGACCACGACGGTCGCGTGCTGTTTGACTCCGCGGGCCGGGACGAGGGACAACATTATGTCTGGACCATGACCGGCGGCGGCCGGGCGGCCTCCGAAAATTACACGGTGGTCAACGTCGCGGAGGTCGGCAACGAGCTGCGCGTCGTGGCACCGGTGCGCCAGGCCGGCGAATTGCTCGGCTGGGTCGGCGTGGGTCGCCCGCTCGCGTCGGTCACGGAAGGCGTGACGGCCGCGCGCTGGCGCCTCCTTTCGTACGCGGGGGCGATTGCGCTGGTGATGATCGTGGCCGGCTGGTGGATCGCGACCCGGCTGACGCAATCGCTGGAGCGGCTGACGCTCTATGCCCGCAATGTGCGCGATGGCCGGCCGGCGGCGCCGCCGCGGTCGCGCGCGTTGGAGATCGCGGAACTGAGCCAGGCCTTTGAGGAGATGCGCGACACCCTGGAAGGGCGGCAGCACGTGGAGCGTTACACGCAGACCCTGGCGCATGAAGTGAAGGCACCGCTGGCGGCCATCCGGGGCGCGGCCGAATTGCTGGATGAAACGATGCCGCCGGAGGAACAGGCCCGTTTCCTGGCCAACATCCGGCAGGAATCGGCCCGGATCCAGCGCATCATCGAGCGTTTGCTGGAACTCTCCTCGCTGGAGGCGCGCAAGCAGCTGCGGCAGACGGAGACCATCCCGGCTGCGCAGCTGGCCCAAGGGGCGATCGAGGTCGTGCGTTCTTCGGGCGATTCGCGCGGAGTGACCATCGAGCTGCACGAGACGGGCGGGGGCGTGGTCAGCGGGGAGACGGTGCTCCTGCGGGAGGCGCTGGTGAACCTGTTGCAGAACGCGGTGGAGTTTTCACCGCAGAACGGTGTCGTCCGTCTCGCAGTCCAGGTCGAAAACGGCCGCGTCGCCTTCCGGGTGGAGGACCTCGGCCCGGGCGTGCCGGATTACGCCCTGGCGAAGGTGTTTGATCGTTTCTACTCGCTGCCGCGCCCAGGCACGGAGCGCAAGAGCACCGGACTGGGCCTCGCGCTCGTGCGGGAGATCGCGCACCTGCACGGCGGTGATGCCGCGCTGGAGAACCGTCCGGAAGGCGGCGCCCGGGCGGAGTTTTGGGTCCCGGAGAGCTAACCACTAATGTCCACTAATATCTCACTAATCATGAGAAGCGGAGTCTTCGGGATAGGGTCATCAATTAGTGAGTCATTAGTGTGGATTAGTGGTTAACCAGTCTTTTTCCGGGCGATTTCATCGTCCCTTCATACGGACTTCACAGAGCGGTGGCAGAGTGAGGGCATGGAAAACGCACAACCTCCTCTCATCAATCCGCCGGCTCCGGCTCGGCGTCATACCGTTACCCTGAAACTGCTTTTCATCGCCGTGCTGGTGCTCGTGCTCCAGCTGCCGCTCGGACTCATCAACAACCTCCGTCAGGAACGCAGCGGCAATCGCGAGGCGGCCCATGCGCGCCAGCGGGGCGACCTGTCGGAAGCATCCGTCGCGGTTGAGCCTGCCTATACGCCGGCCGTGGCGGCGGCCGAAGGGTATCGGATGGTCGAGCGCTCGCTGAAACACAGCGCGCTGGTGCTCACGCTGGTCTTTGCCGCCTTCTTTTTGTTCGAGACCCTCGCGGGCCTGCGGTTGCACGCCGTGCACTACGGTTTGGTCGGGGTGGCACTCTGCCTCTTCTATCTCGCGCTGCTGGCCCTGGGCGAAGTGCTGCCGCCGGGTCAGGCCTACATCGGTGCGGCCTTGGCTTCGTCACTGCTCATCGTGTGCTATAGCATCTCGATTCTGCACAGCTACGTCCGGGCCGGTTCGATCGCAGCGTTGCTGGCCGTCGAGCACAGCGTGCTCTACGTTGTGTTGCGCATGGAGGACTACGCGCTCCTGGCGGGCACGGCCTCACTCTTTGCGGTGCTGGCAGCGGTGATGTTCTTCACCCGCAATGTCGACTGGTTTGCCCAGGAGGCGGGCAAGCAGGAGGCCCGCGCATGAGCCGCGCCGTTTCAGGTTTCAGCGCCGAGCTGCCCGGGTGGATCCTGCGCGGGTCGGTGTGTGCCTTGACCAGTTTTGGTTGGGCCGTGGCGGCGGGATTCAGCCATCCGGCGGAAATCGTCGGTATGGTTTTCGGCGTGTCTGCCTGGGTTGCGGCCTTCGCTTGGATCACCGCGTGGCTCCCGGAGCAGAGTCGCGGCATCTGGGTGCGCTATGGCCCCGCCTTGAAACGCGCGGCCTGGCTCAAGTTTGGTTTCACTTTGCTCGGGGTGCCGGCCCTGCTCGGGGTGTGGGGAGGCGCGGGCACGACGTTGTCGGCCTTGCTGGGGTATGCCTTCACCTTTGATCTGATGCTCGGCCTCGCGTCCCTTTCGGTCACGGGCTACCTGACCGGCGGCATCAAGCCCGAGGCCATCGCCCAGCTCGACTCTTGGCGATGGACGGCGTGCACCACCGTGGTTGAAGGGACTCTCATGGCCGCCGTGATCGGACTCATGGCCCTGTTGATCATAGGCTGGGAGTACCTGCGTGCGCAGCTCGCGGTCAGGAAACAATTCACTCCGGTCCGCTCAGTGGACTAGGAGGTTGTGCAGCCCCGGGGCTGGTCGCGTTCTTCAAAAGCCCGACCGGCCCCGCGGGCTTCACTCGCCTCGCATCTGGGCGGTAAGGCGCAGACAATAAAACAGCGGCAGCGAACCGAAGACGCCGAACGAACAATCCACCAGGCGCCACGCAAACGGCACGCCCCGGACCTGGCCGGCGATCAGGGCGACGGGGATCACGGCGGCGCAGATGCAGAGGCCGGTCTTGAGGACCCAGTCACTGTCGAGCGGCTTGAACATTGGGCGGATGAAGAACGCCGCGCTCGCGAGGTGGCCGAAGGCGAGCCAGTCGGTGCCGTAGCCGAAGAAAGGGAACCTGGCGTAGGTCTGCTCCAGGCCGACGTGCACAAAGGCGATCCAGTGGGCGAGGCCGGTCAGCTCGGCGTAGCGGTTGGGGTCGTCGATCCCCATCATCCGCGTGAGCAGGCGGATTTCCGTGAGCAGGGGAAAGGCGGTCAGGCCGCTGAAAACCAAACCGGCGAGGAAGGCGGCAAGGGCGAGTCGGTAGCGCAGCAGGAGCGTGGGGTTCATGGGAGCCTCTCGATGTTGAGGATGGAGACGGGCGGGGTGAGCGTTTGACCTTCGGCCGGGCCCTGTTGGATGCGGCGCACGACATCCATGCCCTTGGTCACGCGGCCGAATGCGGCGAAGCCCTGGCCGTCGGGGTTGCGTTTGCCGCCAAAGTCCAACTCGGGCTGATCGCCGATGCAGATGAAGAAATCGGAGGTCGCCGTGTCGGGTCCGGCGCGGGCCATGGAGAGGGTGCCGTCGAGGTGGCGGAGTCCGGTGTCGCGGGTGCGCTCGAGCGGAAGGGCGGGCCAGTCTTTCTCGGCGAACTCCGGGTTAACGCCGCCCTGGATGACCGCGATCTTCACCGGGCTGACCGGCTGGTTGTCCGGAGTGATCTTGACGGTGCGGTGAAAGCGTCCGCCCGTATAGCGTCCGGCATCCACATAACGCAGGAAATTGGCCACCGTGGCGGGCGCCTCCGTCGCCTGGAGTTCGGCTTCGATCACGCCGAACCGCGTGTGGATCCTGATCTTCGGCCCCGTCGCGGGCATGCCGACGAGATCGCTGCCGCCGAGCACGATGAGCAGCAGCAGCCAGGCAGGGTGGAGTCTCATGGCGCTGAGCCTAGGGCAGTCGGCCTGGCGGGTGCAATCGCAGGATCGAGCCGTCGCCAGACCGTGGCCTGACGCAACTGCACGACCTTTTCCCAGCGGCCGGGAAACTGGGAAAAGACGGCCGGTTCTTCCTGGATGTAGAGCGCGGCATACAGCGGACGCCGGTTTTGCGCGAGCCAGTCCTCGAGACGCGCGCGGTCGTGCGGGCTCAGGGTGTGGGGGACGATGAAGGCGCGGGGAGAATAATGCAGCACGGCGCCCGACACCTGGTACGCGAGCAACACCGCGTCGTCGGGCAGTTCCTGCGCGATCCATTTTCCGGTCAGCGGGTACCCGCGGTCGTCGAGTTCCATCTTCGTGGCCCGCAACCCGTCGATCCAATACGCCATCCACCAGCCGCCGCCCAGAAGGAGAAGCGCCGCCAGCGGGATGCGCAGGATGTGGCCCCGGGCCATTTCTCCGGGACCGGATCCGGCGGGCAACAGGCGGGAGGCGAGATGCCAGGTTGGGAGGGGCCGGCTTTGCAGCACGAGGGCGGCGGCGATGCCGAGGGCCGGCAGGGCCGGCAGCACAAAACGCAGGTACCACCACGTCTCATGGGTGCAGAAGTAGATCGAGTAGAGTCCAAACGGCAGCATCGCCCAGGTGACGAGAATCGCTTTGGTGCGGAGCGAGGCGGAGGTCCAGGGCAGGGCGACGGCGGCCAGAATGAGCGGGCTCGCCACAATCGGCAGCCAATAGGCGTAGTGGGAAACAGTCGGCGCGAAGTAGGCGGTGGAGAACAGCTCATCGACTGCGCCGTAGCCGCTGGTGATGGCCGAGCCGTAGAGCGCGTGGTTGTACCAAGCGAGAAAGAGCGCCCCGGGCAAGCCGCCGAGGCCGAAAGCAATCCACGGGCGCGGCCGCGCCGGCAACGCGATCAGCGCGGGCACTACGAGCAGCAGGTTGGTGGGCCGCACCAGTACCGCCACCGCCATGGCCGCCCCGGCGGCGACGGCCCACCCGGTGCCCCGCTCGGCCCGCCGGGCGCAGAGGATCACGAGCAGGATCCAGACGGCCGCCGGCAGGTCGCTCATGGGAAAGGTGGAGAACATCACCGTCAGCGGTGAGAGGGCCCCGAGGAGGGCGACACCGACACTCCAGTCCGGACGGACCCCGAAGTCGCGGCTGACCATAAACAGCAGGGCCGCGAAAACCAGGGCGGAGCCCACGCTCACGATCGTCGAGGCCGTGGCCAGCCCGGTGAGCCAACCGATCAGCACCAGATGCAGCGGCAAGCCGACCGGGTAGGTGGGGACCATGCCGGTGCGCGTCGCGTCGAGGCGGAAACCGAGGGGGACAAAGCTGTCCTTGGCCAGCAGGTCGGCGGGAAACCCGGTGGGCATCCGCAGCGGCGTGTGCAGTTCTCCGGCCAGCAGCAACTGCGCGCTGTTCATGTAGCCCGAGGCGTCGGATCCGCCGGCGTAGGGCGCGTGGTACCAGGTCAGAAAAACCGCGTAGGCGACGGTCAGGACGGCAAGGGCGGAAGTATGGCGGCGGGTCAGCGTCATGCGGTCGTCGGAACAGGGGCGGAAAAGGTGCGGGATGGCCGCAAGCGGCGTCAGGCGGCGATGAGCGTGAAGACGGTCACTTCCGGACGCACGTTGAAGCGCACGCGCAAGAGATGGCCGACGCCCCGGTTGATGTAAAGTTTGCGCCCGTCGCCGACCGTAAATTCGCCGGCGGTGTAACGGCGGTTGCGCACGGGCAGCAGGGGCGGGGGCAGGAACGGTGGCTTGCACTGGCCGCCATGCGTGTGTCCCGCGAGTATCCAGCCGCGGTAGCCGGACCAGCGTGGCAGGTCACAGGCGTCGGGATTGTGGTTGAGCACGAGCGCGGGTTCGTCGGCGCGGAGGCCGGGCAAGATCCGCTCGGGCTGGAAACGCCGGCTCCACAAATCGTCGAGACCGATGAACTGGAGACCGGCGATGCGGACGGCCTGATTGCGCAAAACCGTGCAGCCGGCGGCCGTCAGGAGACCGGCGACTTGCTGGGCGACCGCGGGCTCCGACCAGTTCTTGCCGTAGTCGTGATTGCCCAGGCAGGCGAAGCTCCCAAGCCGGCCGCGCGGATAGGACGCAAGCACGGCGCGCGCCTGTGCGATGGTCCGGGGGCCCGCGTAGGTGATGACGTCGCCGGTGTGGACCACAAAGTCGGGAGCCAGTGCGCTGACGCGTTTGAACACATCGACCACATAATCGTCGTCCACCCGCGGACCGATGTGGGTGTCACTGAGTTGGACGAGGGTCTTGCCCACGAGGGCCGGCGGCAGATGGGCGATGGGCAGGTCGCGCCGCACAAACTCCACCCACATCGGCTCCACACGCCAAGTATAGAGAGCCGTCAGCACGGGCGCCGCGATGATCCCGGCGAGGAAGTGTCGCCGGGTCAGCAACTGGCTCATCGGAAGGGGAACGGGGCCGGCGTTTCCGCCCTACAGCAGCGACTGCTGGTCGGTGGTGGCGGCTTTCAGGCCGATGGCGCCGTAGCCCTTGGCGGTGAGGATGCGGCCCTGCGAGGTGCGGGCGAGGTAGCCTTCCTGGATCAGGAATGGCTCGTGCACTTCCTCCAGCGTCTCGGCCTCTTCGCCGACGGCGATGGCGATGGTGCCGAGGCCGACGGGACCGCCCTGGTAGTGCTCGGCCATCAGGCGGAGGACGCGCTTGTCCATCTCGTCGAGACCGGCGGCGTCGATCTCAAGCAGCTCGAGCGCGGCGGCGGCGACGGGCCGCGTGATCTTGCCCTGGGCTTTTTCCGAGGCGTAGTCGCGGACGAAATTGACGAGGTTGTTCGCGATGCGCGGCGTGCCGCGGGCGCGGGAGGCGATTTCCTGCGCGCCACCGGCGTCGAGCTCGACCTTGAGCAGGCCGCAGCTGCGGCGGACGATGCCCTCCAGCGTGTCGCGCTGGTAGTAGTCGAGACGGGTGTTGAGCGTGAAGCGCGAGCGCAGCGGCGCGGTCAGCAGGCCGGAGCGGGTGGTGGCCCCGATGAGCGTGAACTTCGGGATCGAGAGTCGCACGCTGCGGGCGTTGGGGCCCTGGTCGATCATGATGTCCAGACGGAAGTCCTCCATCGCCGAGTAGAGGTATTCCTCGACGGTCTTCGGGATGCGGTGGATCTCGTCGATGAAAAGAATGTCGCCCTCCTCCATGTTGGTGAGCAGACCGGCCAGATCGCCGGCTTTCTCGATCACCGGGCCGGACGTGACGCGCACGTTGCGGCCGAGTTCGTGTCCGAGAATGAAGGCGAGGGTCGTCTTGCCCAGGCCGGGCGGTCCGGAAAGCAGGATGTGGTTCAGGGCCTCGCCGCGGCGCTTCGCGGCGCCGACCATGACCTGCAGGCGCTCGACGGTCTTGGCCTGGCCGGCGAAGTCAGCGAAAGAGAGCGGACGCAGCGCGGCCTCGACCGGCGAGACGGGGGAGGTCAGCGCCGTGGCGAGAAAGTCGGTGCCCTTGGCGGGCTTTTCGGGAGAAGGCATTTTTTGAACCACAGAGATCATTAACCACTAATACACACTGATGGGACACTAATTAGTGAGGTTTTAGTGGAAATTAGTGGTTTCAAAAGTTTCCTCACTTCCATTCCACGTCGGCGCCGAGGCTGCGGAGGTTTTCGACGAAGTTGGGGTGGGCGCGCCTGATGGTGTCGGCGTTCTTCACGACGGATTTCCCCGGAATGCTGGCGGCGACCATGTAGAGCGCGACGGCGGCGCGGATGATGTAGGGAGCCTCGACGGTGGCCGAGCGGAGCGGCTTGGCGCCGAAGACGGTGATGCGGTGCGGATCGCTCACGACGACGTGCGCGCCGAACTTGGCCAGCTCGGACATCCAGGTGAAGCCGCCTTCGTAGACCTTGTTCCAGTACATGGCGGCGCCTTCCGAGCGGACGCCGAGCGCGATCATGCAGGGCAGCAGGTCCACCGGGAAGTAGGGCCACGGCGCGGCCTCGATCTTGGGGAGCAGGTTGCTGGTGAAGGGCTGCTCGACCACGAGTTTTTGCTGCCGGCGGACGATGGCCGTGTCACCGCGGTGCTCGATCTTTACGCCGAGCTTGGCAAACGAGCGCGTAATCAGGTCGAAATGGTGCGGCAGGGAGTGCCTAACGCGCACCTCGCCGCCGGTGATGGCGCCGAGCGCGAGGAAGGTGACTATCTCGTGGTGGTCGGAGTTGATCGCGAACGAGCCGCCCTTGAGCGACTTCACGCCGGTGACCGTGAGCTGGCTGGTGCCGATGCCCGAGATTTTTGCCCCCATGGCGGCGAGCACCGTGCACAGGTCCTGCACATGCGGCTCGCTGGCGGCGTTGAGGAGGACGGACTGACCCTCGGCGAGCACGGCGGCCATGACGAAGTTCTCCGTGGCGGTGACCGACATGTAGTCGGGCCAGTGGCGCGCCCCGCGGAAACGGCCGGGGAGCGAGAGCGTGAGGTCGTCGCGGTGCGAAGCGATCTTGGCGCCGAGCTTTTCCAGGATCTCGAGATGCGGATCGAGCTCGCGGATGCCGAGGGAGCAGCCCTTGGCGTTGGCGGGCAGGGCGAACTTTTTCATCCGCTGTAGCAAGGGCGCGAAAAGCAGGACGGCGGAACGCATGCCGGCGGGGAGTTCGCCGTTGAGGCGGCGGGCGTCGAAGCCGGAATGGTTGAGCGTCATCGTGCCGGCGGCCCGGTCCCACGCGACGACCGAGCCCTGCTCGGTGAAAAAGTTCACCAGCTTCTCAACATCGGTGATGTTCGGGACATTGCTAAGCGTGACCTTGGCGTCCGTGAGCAGCGTGGCGCAGAGGATCGGCAGGACGGAGTTCTTGTTGCCCGACGGCGTGATGGTGCCGCTGAGGGGTTTGCCGCCGTGAATGATGAGATCGGCCATGGTGAAGCAGAGAGCTGGGAGCGAGGAGCCGGGAGCAGGAGTCCCGAAAAACAAAAAGGCGCCCGTGGGAAGCGGACGCCTTGAATCGATTCGCGCCCGGGGCGCGGAGCAAGGTTTAAGTGGATCAGATGCCGCCCTGGCTGCTGCCGCGTTCATCGCGGCCACCGCCACTGCGACCCCGGCCACCGCGGCCGCGGCCACCACCACCGCCGCCCTGGCCGCCGCGATTGCGGCCGCCACGGTGACGACGCTGACCGCCGCCTTCGCGACGGGGCTCGCCGGGACTGGATTCAGTCGCGGCAGCTTCGGGGGCCGGAGAGCCGCCGAAGAGCGATTTGAGCCAGCCGACAAAGCCGCCGGATTTGGCGGGCGCGGCCGCGGCCGGCGCGGAAGCGCGGGGAGACTCGGCGCTGCGCGGCGTGCTGCTGTCCTCGGAGGAACGGCGCTCGCGGGGAGCGCCGCCCCAGTTGCGGGGCGTGGGCACGAAGGTGACACCGGGGCGCACGTACAGGAATTTTTCCGGAATGGTCGAGGTGTCGACCGCTTCCTCAGCGGGCGCCTCGGAACGTTCCTCGCGGCGCGGGCGTTCGGTGCGGCTGTCGCGACCGGGACGGAAACCCTCGCTCTCCCAGGTCTGGGCGGGCGTGGACTTCTGTTCGGCGGGGGGAAGGATGTTCAGTTCGCGGGTGACTTCCTCGGCCTCAGGCGCCGCAGGGGCGACCGGAGCGGGGGAAACGACGGGCGCCGCCGCCACGGGGGCGGGAGCGGGCGCAGGAGCGGCGGCGGCCGGCTCGGGGGCCGGGGCTGCGGGTTCAGGGTTGGCCGGAGCGAACGGGTTGACGTATTCGCGGGGAGCACTGACGACCTCGATGGCGGTGGGCTTGTAGTCGCTGGGGGCGGCATCAGCGGAGGCGGCGGGGCCGGAGCTGGGACGTTTGCCGCGGGCCAGGCCCGAGCCGCGGGTGGAGCCGAATGAGGGAAACGCGGCGTCTGGCGCCGGGCTGGTCGCGGAGGCTTCGGCAGGAGCTCCGGACGATTCTGTGGATGACATGTCTATGTTGTTGGTTGTGAATGCGCCTGCCGGAATGGCGGCGCGTGTTTCTGCCAGCCGGAGCTCGGGTAATCGTGCTCTCGCCCCGCGATTGCGCTTGGGGCGGACGGCGGCATGAAGGCCCCAAAGTCCGCCAACCTCCCTCTGAGGGCAACGTTATTTTTCCCGGGCGCCGGGCTTGCCAGAGGGAAACCGTCCTCCCAAGCTCCCCCGCCATGGACAAACTAGAGGAGATCTTTCGTATGCAAGATGCGCTGAATAAGCGCATTGGAGTGAATCTGCCCCCGCCCTCCGACGAGGAAAAGGCGAAGTGGATCCTGAACTATACCCGGGCCATGCAGCAGGAGACGGCCGAGCTGATCGACAGCGTGCCGTGGAAATGGTGGGCCAAGTACCAGAAGTTCGACGAACAGAACGCCAAGGTCGAAGTCGTGGACCTTTTCCACTTTTTGGTGTCACTCGCGCAGACCCTCGGCATGACGCCGGACGATGTCTACCAAGCTTATCTCAAGAAGAACGCCGTCAATCACCAGCGCCAAGAAAGCGGCTACGTGAAGAAGGACGAGGACGACTCGAAGCACATCTGAGCGGCGCGCGGGAGCGTCGCTCAAGGATCAAGTTTCAAGGTCCAAGTAACAAGCATGGGTGCTGGGCTCCGGCTCTTGACCCTTGATCCTTGTTACTTGGCCCTTCGCCGCCCCGGGCGGCGTCAAATTACTGCCACAAAGCTTCCGTGGAAATCAACCGCGGGGCGACCGTGGGTGCCTTCGATCACGGAGGAGAGTTCCATGCGGGCCTTCTTGAAGCGGTGCAGCTCGTTGATGAAGGATTCGGCGAGGCCCGGGGGCGGGCGCAGGCAGCTGGCGCGAAAGGTGCCGCGCACCGGCTGGCGGTAACTGGCGTGACTCGTCTTGACCACCACGTGGCCGTCCACTCCGTTCTCCACGAGGAGCGTCCAGAGCGCGCCGTAGCAGGCGAGCGTCGGCAGCGTGTGCAGGGCGCCGCCGAAGACGCTGCCCAGATGGTTGACGTTGGGGGCGAGGGGCGCCTCGAGGATCAGCCGGCGCGGTCCGGTCTCGATCACCCTGACTCCCATGGCCTGGGTGAGGGGGATTTTCTCGTGAAGAAACTTTTCCAGCTCGGCCGGGGCCATGCTGGCGGGAATGGTGTCGCTCATGCGAACCTTGGGTAAGGCATAAGCCGACCTTCGCCAAGGCAGATATGCCCGCCCGCGGGGGCCGGGTCGGTGGATGAGGCATTGGCGAGTGTTGCCATGAGGCCGCAAGCGGGCTTTGCTCGGGCATGCTCTGGAAGATTCGCAAACGGAAGAAAGACAAGACGCGCCAGCGCGTCATCATCGCGGCCGGTGTGCTGCTCGCTTATACCCTGATCGGATTTTTCGGACTGCCCCCGATCATCAAGTCGCAGCTGGAAAAGCGCGCGAGCGCGGCCCTGGGGCGCGCGGTCACGGTGGGGGAGGTGCGTTTCAATCCCTACGCCGCGTCGCTCACCCTGGAGCGCCTGGATGTGCGCCTGAAGGACGGCCCAGGCTCCTTCCTGGGCTGGGATCGCCTCTATGTGAACTTGGAGCCGATCGGCTCCCTCTTTGGGTCCTGGAAAATGGGCGCGGTGGAACTGGACGGGTTTCACGTGGCCGCGGTCTTGAAGAAAGACGGCAGTTTCAACTTCACTGACATCATCGACCGCCTCAACGCCACCGCGGCTCCGGCTTCAGCCGGCCCGGCCAAGCCGGCGCGTCCGCTGCGTATCGGCAGCCTCAAGGTGCAGGGCGCGCGCGTCGACTTTTCCGACGAGACCCATCCGCGGCTCTGTGCGACCACGATCGGTCCGGTCAGCTTCGGGCTGACGGAATTCCACACGGCGGTGGCGCAGGGTGCGCCGTATCATTTTGAAGCGATCACCGAGGTGGGCGAGAAACTGACCTGGACCGGGACGCTGAGCGCCGCGCCCGTGGCTTCAGCGGGTGAGTTGAAGCTGGAGGGGATTCTGCTGTCGAAGTACGCGCCCTACTATGCCGAGCGCATGCGCGCCGAGGTCACCGAGGGCAAGCTGTCGGTGCAAGGCCGTTATGAAATCAACCTGACCGAGGGTCAGCGGGTGATGAAACTGCAGGACGGCATGATCCAGCTGCGCGGCCTGAAGCTGCTGGAACCGGCCACCAAGGCCGCCGTCGTGGACCTGCCGTCACTGGATGTCACCGGCATCAATGCGGATGCCCACACGCTGAAGGCCACGGTGAACACGGTGGCGTTGACCGGCGGACAGCTGCAGGTGCGACGCGAGAAAGACGGTTCGATCAATTTGTTGAACTTGCTGCAGCCGACGGCCGCAGCCGCTCCCGCGGTGACCGTGCCCGCGTCCGCGCCGCCTGCGCCGGTTGCGGGGCCCGACTTCCTGATCGCGGAGGTCAAGGCCCAGGGTCTGGCGCTGCAGTTCAATGATCTCGCCGCCCCGCGCCCCGCGCAACTCGGGTTCACCGATCTGCAACTCTCGTTGAAGCAGGTCACGCTCGCGGACGGTGCGGTGATGCCGGTGAATCTGGCCCTGAACTGGGCGCCCCAGGGCACAATCAAGGTCGCGGGCACCGTGTCGATCCGGCCGGATCTGAAAGCCGACCTGCAGGCCGATGCGGCCACGCTCTCCCTGTTGCCGCTCAGTCCCTACCTGGAGGAGTTCGTGAACGCGCGCATCACGAAGGGCAGTGTCACCACCAGCGGCGCGGTGCATCTGGCCACCGTTGCCGGCTCCCCGGCCGTGGCCTTCGAGGGCGGCGTCACGCTCGACCAGCTGGCCCTCGTGGACGGCCAGAAGAATGAGGAGCTGGCGGGTTTCGCGACGCTCGCGCTCAATGGACTCAAGGTTGCCGCCGGTCAGGAGATCGCCGTCAGTCTCGACGCGGTTGACGTCAAGGCGCCCTTTGCCCGGATGCTGATGAGCAAGGACGGCACGCTCAACCTGTCTACCCTGGCCAAGACGACCACCGCACCCGCGGCCGCGCCGCTGGTTGTGCCCGGGTCCGCCGCGGCCGCCGCGCCGGGGCCCAAGATCACGATCGCAAAGGTGGTCATCGAAAACGGCGACTTCACTTTTGCCGATCATTCGCTGGAGCCGGCGGTGCGGATGGGGATCAACCAGTTTGGCGGCACGATTGCGGGCCTCTCGTCGGAAAACACCGCGCGCGCCGAGGTCGACCTGAAGGCCATGGTCAATGGCGCCGGGCCCGTGGCCATCACGGGTCAGCTCGATCCGCTCGGGGCCAGAAAGTTCATCGACCTGAAGGTCGACTGTAAGAACGTCGATCTGCTGCCGCTCAGCGCGTACAGCGGGAAGTACGCCGGCTACGCCCTCGCGCGCGGACAGCTCAATCTCGACGTCAAGGCGAAGCTCGATGACAAGAAACTGGACGCGAACAATGTGATCACGCTGAACCAGTTCACCTTCGGCGCGCCGGTGGAGAGTCCGGACGCCACCAAGCTCCCCGTGCGACTCGGCGTCGCCCTGCTCAAGGACATGAACGGCCAGATTGTCATCGATGTGCCGATGGAAGGAAACATCGACGACCCCAGCCTGCGCATCGGCAAGGTCGTCGTGCGGGTGATCGTGAACATCCTGACGAAGGCGGCGGTGTCGCCCTTTGCCCTGCTCGGATCCATGTTCGGTGGCGGCGGGGACGAGCTGGCCTTCCAGCAATTTGTCCCCGGGCAGAGCGCCCTGCAGGAATCGGAGTCGGCCAAGCTGGCCACCATGGTGAAAGCGCTCACGAATCGGCCGGGTCTCAGCCTGGGCATCGAGGGCAGCTACGACGTTCTGGCCGACACGCAGGCGCTCAAGGAGCAGAAGTTCGCCGATGCGGTCCGCAAGACGATCTGGGAGGAGCGGCATGCGATCGACCCCAACATTGCGCCGCCCGACCAGCTCGTCATCTCGCCCGAGGCGCACGCCGTCATGGTGAAAAAACTTTTCGACCAGGTCTTCCCTCCGGGCACCCCGCAGGGCGCCCCGCTGCCGTCAAAGCCCGTGGCGTCCGTGTCCGCTCCCGAGCCGGTCTCCGAGCCGTCGCCAGCCGCCAAGAAGACGCTGCTGGACCGCTTGCTGACGCTGTTCGGTCTCCTGGGTGAAAGATCGAAGCCCGCTCCCGCGCCCGCCCCCGAGCCGGTGGCTCCGGTGGCGCTGCCGATGGCCCCGGTGGAAGCCACGGAGGTGGCCATGCCCACGCTGGAGGAAATGACCGGGAAACTGATCGCGGCCGTCAAGCTGACGGATGACGATCTCCGCGCGCTCGCCGAGGCCCGGGCCCAACGGGTGCGCGATTATTTCCTGAACGAGGGCAAGATCGCCGCCGACCGGCTGTTCCTGTCGACCGGCGACACCGCCGCAAAGGAGAACAAAGGGGCCCGCGTTTTCCTGACGCTGCAGTGAGGCATGAGGTCACCACGAAATACACGAATCATACGAAAGCAGAAACAAACCCGATCCTTGGTTAACCACTAAGCATGGGATCAATGCATTAGAAACTGTGGGAGCGAGCTTGCTCGCGACATTCCAAGCCCTGAGTCGCGGGCAAGCTCGCTCCGCCACTATCATCACCGCACGCGTACCCTTTTCTCCTCAGCGCGGGGCTTCAAATGGATGGTTCCGGCAAAGGCAACGGGACCGGCCCCTCATGATTAGTGAGACCCAGTGGCCATGAGTGGCTCAATCCGAATCGGGTTGGGTGCAGGCTTTAGCCGTGCACAGCCGGGTGATCCGTGGTTAAGCATTTGGCATGGATTGTCGTCCGCACTGCGGCGCTTGTTGCATCGCGCCTTCGATCAAGTCGCCAATTCCCGGGATGCCGCATGGCAAGCCGGCGGGGATACCGTGCGTGCAGTTGCTGCCGGACATGCGCTGTGCGATCTTCGGCCAGCCGGAGCGGCCGGCGTTCTGCGTCAGCCTGCGGCCGAGCGAGGAGATGTGTGGCGGCTCCCGGGACGCGGCGCTGGCCCATCTGGCCGGACTTGAACTCGCGACCAGGCCGGAACCATCCAAACCGGCTTAACCACCGATTTCTCCGCTCGGCACTGATCAAGGCATTGAAGCCGTCGGGCTCGGTCGTGGCGGTTCATCGAACAGCGAACCATGGAATCGATATTCCTCCGCCCCAAGAGACACGCTTCAGGATTTCCGTTAGTCGCGACGCTGCGCTCAAGGGTAGGGCCGGTCTTCGACCGGCCGCATTCGCACGAAAACAGGAAGAGGCCAGTCGGAGACTGGCCCTACTTACGCTCCGTCACTCCTCAGCGTAACACTCAATGACTGCACGAAC
>JBDKHE010000630.1:0-7443 GCA_039797805.1 Verrucomicrobiota bacterium | reverse complement strand
CCGGCGGCGGAGTCGCCCTCGACGATGAAGAGGGTGGATTCCTCGGCGCGGGGGTTGCGGTCGCCGAGGTGGAGGCGGCAGTCGCGAAGTTTCTTGTTGTGCAGCGAGGCCTTCTTGGCGCGCTCGCGGGCGATGTTGCGGATGCCGGCGAGCTCCTTGCGCTCGTGTTCGTTCTCCTCGATCTTTTTCTTGATGATCTCGGCGGTCTCGCGGTTCTTGTGGAGATAGGTGTCGAGCGACTGCTGGACGAACTTGCCGACGAATTCCTTGAGGGTCGGACCCTTCGGGCCGACCTCGGTGGAGCCGAGCTTGGTCTTGGTCTGGGACTCGAAGACGGGCTCCTGGACGCGGACGACGATGGCGGCGTCGATCGACTGGCGGACGTCGGCGGCGTCGAAGTCCTTCTTGAAGTGGTTGCGGAGGGTCTCGACAAAGGCCTCGCGGAAGGCGGCGAGGTGGGTGCCGCCCATGGTGGTGTGCTGGCCGTTGACGAAGGACCAATATTCCTCGCCGTAGTGGTTGCCGTGGGTGACGGCGATCTCGATGTCCTCACCCTCGAGGTGGATGATGGGGTAGAGGGGCTCGCCGCTGAGCTCCTTGGTGAGGAGGTCCTTCAGGCCGTTCTCCGACTTGAAGGGTTTGCCGTTGAGCGTGAGCGTGAGGCCGCGGTTGAGGAAAGCGTAGTTCCACAGCATGTCCTCGATGAACTCGGTGCGGAAACGGAAGTCCTTGCCGAAGAGTTTTTCGTCGGGCGTGAACTCGATGAGGGTGCCGGTGCGGTCGGTGGTCTTGGTGACCTTGGACTGGGACTTGAGCTTGCCCTGCTCGAACTCGACGACCTTGGTCTCGCCGTCGCGGATGGCCTGGGCGCGGTAGGTGAGGGAGAGGGCGTTGACGGCCTTCTGGCCGACGCCGTTGAGACCGACGGCCTTTTGGAAGGTCTCGGAGTCGTACTTGGCGCCGGTGTTGATGATGGAGACGCAGTCCACCAGTTTGCCGAGCGGGATGCCGCGGCCGTAATCGCGCACGCAGACGGAGCGGTCGGTGAGCTCGATCTCGATCTTGCGACCGCCGCCCATCATGAATTCGTCGATGGAATTATCGATGGTTTCCTTGAGGAGGACGTAGATGCCGTCCTCGGCGTGGGCGCCGTTGCCGAGCCGGCCGATGTACATGCCGGGGCGGAGGCGGATGTGCTCAAGGGAGCTGAGGGTCTTGATGCTGGCTTCGGTATAGTTGGACGCCATGGGTTCGTTAAAGGGGGACGGAAGTCAGAGGAAAGAGAACGGTGGTCTGGCCGGCAGGAGTGCAGGCTGAACGCATGAATACAGAGATTGGCCCGGGCCGCCTGACAAGCGCAATCACGGCCGGGCGGCGGGGCGCTCCCTCGTGGGACCCACCCACAAAAAATCCGGCGGCCTGAAATGCAGAGCCGCCGGATTTTTTTATCAGAGCTTCCTTGCTGAGAGATAATGGATGTTTTTCCGGGTTGTTGGTGGAGGTTGGTTGGATCCGTCCTCCCTTCGTGGGTGGGCGGGTTTATCACTCTTCTACGGACCGGGGCTCCGATGGACGGATCACAATTCCGTCACAAAACTGGAAGGCTCAGGCCACGACGGCGGATTCGGGAGCCGTTGCTGGCTGTGGTTCCGATGCCGGGCCGTTGATGGTGGAGACCTTTTCGTACTGGCCCATGCGCAGAGAGAGGATGGCGTCGTGCAGGGCCATGGACTGGGAGTTCAGCAACGCGGCGGCGGCGGCGGTCTGCTCGGCCGTGCTGGCGTTGGTCTGGGTGATCCGGTCGACCTGGGTGACGGCCGATTTCATCTGATTCAGGTTCTGGTATTGTTCGGTCGTGGATGTCGCGATGGCGGCGACCAGCATCTCGAGCCGGTGGACATGGTGTTGAATGTCTTCGAAGCTCCCCGAGGCTTCGGCGCTGATGCGCACGCCATGTTTGGTTTTTTGCACGCAGTCATCCATCTTCAGGGCGGTGTCCTGGGCGGCCGTGGCGCAGCGTTTGGCCAGGGCCCGGACCTCCTCGGCCACGACACCGAAGCCGGCGCCCGCTTCGCCGGCCCGGGCGGCTTCGACGGCGGCGTTCAGGGCGAGGATATTGGTTTGGAAGGCGATTTCGTCGATGGTCTTGAGGATCTTGGTGATTTCACGGCTGGCCAGCTCGATGGAGTGCATGGCGGCCTTCATCTGGACCATGCGTTCATGGCCATCGTCCGCGCATTGCCGGGCCCGGCTGGCAGCCGAACTCGCATCCTGGGTGTGCTCGGCGTTGCATTTCGTCATCGCGGTCATCACCTCGAGTGAGGCGGAGGTCTGTTGCAACACGGCCGCCTGGTCACAGGCGCCGTCGGCCATGGAGTGGCTGGCCACGGAGAGCTGGTCGATGGCACTGGCGGTTTCCTCGCTGGCGTGCTGGATCAAATCGAGCGATTGGCGGCGCGGGCGCATGACGTAGCGCTGGTAAAGCCAGAAAACCATGACCCCCACGGCCGTGCCGATCCAAAGGGTCCACGAGAGCGTGATGATCACCCCGTGACGCACGGCGGCGGCCGTGAGCACCGGATCAGCGTTGGCGTGGGACGAGAGCGTATCGAAACGCGGCGCCAGCAGCAGCATGCCGGCCGCCAGGGAGAATGTGGCAATAACCGCCCCGAGCGCCAAGCGGCTGGCCCCGGAGAGTCGCACATCGGTTGAGTTTGAGGAGATCGTTGTCAGGATAGGGTGAACAACGGGACACAAGCGGTCTCCAGCAGTCACAAAACAGTCACAATTCCCTCAATTGAGACACCCGCGGGCCGATGGGAGGGGGTAGCCACGCGCATGCCTTCCTCCGCCTCATTTCCCAACGGCCCAACCATTTTGATCATTGATGATGAGGAGTTTCTGCGCCAGTCATTTGGCAAGGTGTTGATGCAGGTGGGTTACCGGGTTTTGGAGGCAGGTGACGGCGTGACCGGGATCGAGCTGGCAGAGCGCACCAAACCGGCCCTCATCTTGCTGGATGTGCACATGGCTGGCTTGAACGGCTGGCAGACGCTGCAGGGCCTGCAGGAACGCGGGCTGCGCCAACCGGTTATCATGTTGACGGGTGACAACGCCGTCGAATCCCGGGTCCGGGGGCTAGGAGCCGGGGCGGACGACTATCTGGGCAAGCCCTGTGACCTTCGTGAACTGCTGGCCCGGGTCCACGCAGCGTTGCGCCGCCGCCAACCCGAAGAGACTCCGGTAAAACTCCAGTTTGGCGGGATCGCGGTCAACCTGACGGAGCGCACGGCCACCCAAGGCGGCCGCCCGTTTTCCCTGACGCGGACAGAATTTGAGATGCTGGATTATCTGGCCAAGCATGTGGGCCGGCCGGTGGAGCGAAAAAAGATTCTGGAGGCGGTCTGGGGATATACCCGTGAGGCCCATACGCGGACGCTCGAGACCCATATCTGGCGATTGCGCAGCAAACTGGGCGACGACGGCGGGGAGCCGAAGTGGATCCGCACGGTTGCCGGGGTGGGTTACACGCTGGAGCGCTCGGCGGTGCCGTCCGCGTCGACAACGCCGGCCGGAGAAATGGAGCAAGCCGGCTGATCGGTGCAGGCCTGCAGCCTTGCGCCGAGCGCGGAACCGGACAGAATGTGTCCGGTCACTTCCCTATGAAAAAAATCCTCCTCTTTCTTGCCGTAGGTTTTCTGGTCCTGGCCGTGGGCCTCTATGTCGGTCTCACGTACTTCCTCGGCTCCATTGTGAAGGCCGGCGTGAACAACTTAGGTCCGCAGCTCACCCAGACCAAGGTCGTGCTGGACGGCGCCACGCTCTCGCCCCTCACGGGCTCGGGCACCCTCACCGGCCTCGCGGTCGGCAATCCGGCGGGATGGAGCGAGGGCAACGCATTTTCCCTGGGCAAGGTCCACGTGGATCTGAAACCAATGTCGATCTTCGGCGACCATGTCGTGATCAACGAGATCACGATCGACCAGCCTGAGTTCATGTATGAGACGAAGATTGTCTCGAGCAACATCCAGGAACTGCTGAAGAACATCGAGAAATTCACCGGAGGCGGCGGGACCAAGGCCAAGACTTCGGACGGCAAGCAGCTGAAGTTTGTCCTCAAGAAATTCCGCATGACCAACGCCAAGGCCACGCTGGGCGTGGGTCCGACCGCGCTCCCGGTGCCGCTGCCGGCCCTGAGCCTTAACAATCTTGGTGAAGCCGAAGGTGGTATCACGGCCGATGAACTCGCGGGCGTCTTGGTGAAAAACGTCCTCAGCAACATCGTGTCAGGCACGGCCAATGCCCTCGGTCAGGTCGGCGGCACGGCCGGAGCCATGAGCCTGGAAAAGACGAAGGAGGCCGCGAAGCAGGCCGGGGAGAACATCAAGAAACTGTTTGGGAACTGAGATTGTTTCCAGGGCCGAAGCCTTGCCGGAGGAGCCTTGTGGCGGGCGCGTCGGAGTTTCTGGAAGGCTCAGCCGGCAATCAGGTTTCGGCGCGCATTCCCGTCGGGAATCGGGAAGTGGCAAGTGAAGCAGCTCCCCTGAGCGACTGCGGTGGTGACGGTGACAAAACCACCATGCCGCCGGACCAGCCGGGATACGGTGGCCAGACCGAGCCCGGTACCCTTGCCCTCGGGTTTGGTGGTGAAGAACGGATCAAACAAACGGGGTAGATTCTCGGTTGGGATGCCGCTGCCGTGGTCGCGCACGGCCACCGTGACGAAGTCGCCCGGTATCGCCCCCGGGCCGGCCAACCTCGCAGCGGCTTCGTCCACGGTTCGCCGAGCGATGGCGATCTCAATCCTTCCGCCTTGTGGCATCGCATCCCGGGCGTTGACGCAGAGGTTCATCACCACCTGGTGCATCTGGGTCGGGTCGAGTTGGATCGAGGGAAGATTCTGTTCAAAGGCAAACTCCACGCCGATCGTCCGGCCAAATGATTCCCTCACGAGACTGGCGACTTCAGCCACGGCGGCAACCGGGTTTGCCAACTTGAGGATTCCGTCAGAACCGCGGGTGAATTGCAGCAGCTGCGCGAGCAGAGCGGCTCCGCGGTTGATGCCGGTGTGAATGTTGTTGAAATGCTGCTCCCGGTCGTGGTTCGGCTCCATTTCGAGGACGGACACACTGCAGTCGATCACGTGCAGAATGTTGTTCATGTCGTGTACGATGCTACCGGCCAGCTGGCCGAGCAGCTCGATGCGCTGGGCCTGGAGCAACTGCGTCTCGAGGGATTTGTGTTCGGTAAGATCGCGCAGGTGATATTGGACGATGCCCCGGCCCTGCCAGGGGACGATGCCATGAGTGATTTCGACCACGGTCTTCTGGCGGCGGGCAAAGTGCAGCGGAGATTCGCGACCGCGCTGGTCAGGTTGGTGCAATTGGCCCCGCAGCCTGAGGCTGCATGCGGAGGGCAGGTAGGCGAAGAAGTTTTCCAGCTCCGGGACGTCAGGATCCAGGAGTTTGGTGAATGCGGCATTGCGATGAATGATCGTGCCGTCGAGTTCGGCGAGGACAATGGCCTCGGGGGCGTTGGCTATGGCGGCCTCGAACCGGGCGCGGCCCTCATACAGGCAGCGATAGCGGTTGAGGCGCGTGATGGTCCGCAGGCGCGCCCGCAGTTCCGCAAAATCAAAGGGCTTGCTCAAGAAGTCATCGGCGCCGGCCTCCAGGCCTCGCAAGCGTGATTCCCTGTCATCCAAAGCCGTGAGCAGAATAATGGGCACGAGTGCGGTAATGGGATCAGCCCGGATCCGGCGACAGACCTCAAACCCGTCCATGTCGGGCATCATCAGATCGAGCAGCACCACATCGGGCAAATCGCGTGAGGCCAGGAGCGCGTCGGGGCCATTGTCGATGCAGATGACCCGGTAGCCATCTCCCTTGAGCAGCTTGCGCACAAGTTCTTGGGCACTGGGATTGTCGTCGACCACCAAAACCGTGGCGGGAATGGAGGATGCCGGTTGGTGCGAGTCCCGGCGTGGGGAAGGTAGCTCAGGGACCTCGAGAGGCGGTGGGTAGGTTTGGGAAGCTGCGGAGTTCTGACGAGTAGCGTCAGGGTTGACACGATCGGGCGACGATTGGCTGGTGACCGGCGGAGGGAGGGTAGCAGTGGCGAGCATGTTGTTTTTCAATCGATGCACTATACCTGCAAAAATAGGTAATACACCCTATATTTGAATGGGTAGTAAACGTATAAGGCCTCCTGCTTCGCGTTTGTCAGAAAGTAATCCAGGTATTCCTTAGTTAATAACTGTGAAAGGGATGAATTAGCGCCTGATGCCTGGTTCTCGCATTTCAGTCTCCAAATGAATCTACATCAGCGCCGCGCTGCGTCAGGCGATTCGTGTTAGGAATGAGGCCTGAATTGTACCGGCTGGACCGGCTTGGCGCGTTGACCAGATGCCGAGCAGCATGGATTTTCAGGCCATGAAAGTCATATACTACGTCGAAGTGCTGTCCTCCTGGTGTCACTGGGTCGAACCGGTTTGGAGCGGGTTGAAACAGCGCTACGCCGGGCGGGCGGACTTTGAGTGGCGGATCGCCCTGATGCGTCCGGAGGATTTCCCGGTCTCGCAGTCGCAGTGTGACTGGTTTTACCGGCGCAGCGGCGGCACCGTGATGCATTCGGCCTACATGCTGAACTCGGGCTGGCTCGAGGCGGAGCGCAAGGGACACTACGAGGCGCCGAATCTGGTGGCGGAGGCGGCGAAGGATTTTGGTTTCACGGGTGATGAAATCCGGCTGGCGCTGGCCCACGCCGCTCTGCGCGAGGGACAGAAGATCGGCGACCTGGCGACTGCCGTGAAGGTGGCGGCCAAGGCCGGGAAAATGGATGCCAAGAAACTGCGGGTCGCGGCCGAGTCGAACCTGGTGAAGGACCGGGTGGCCACGAGCACGGCTGATTTTCTCGCGCTGCAGATCAACCAGCGGCCGTCGTTCGTGTTGACCGACGCCATTGGGGACAAGGCGGTGTTTTCCGGACTCGTGCGAATCGAGCCGTTGGTGGCGACCATCGAGGCCATGCTTGCCGACACGGCGGCCTACGCGGCGCATCAGGCGCACCACGGCACGGCACCCAAGAACTAGGGGCAACGGAAACGGTGCGAGAAGGTGGGAGCGGTGGCCAGGTGTTCGGGGTGAATGACTCCGTGAAACCGGATTAGTCCGTCCGGCGTCTTCTTGCGATCCCCATGCCTATCGTCACGCCTCGGAATCTTGCTCGGTGTTTCATCGGTATTGGCTGTCTGACCGTCCTTGCCGGCTGCATGAACCGGCTGCCCCCACAGGTGATCGTAGTGGGCGATTTAACAGAGATGGGGAAGGCGCTCACGCCCCCGGATGTGCAGCATCCAGTCTACTATTTCCCCCTGGTGGTTGGGTATAAGGAAATGGGTGCCGTGATTGCTGGGGAAAAGGTGCCGGTGAAGAACGAAGTAAT
>JBDKHE010000629.1:0-4977 GCA_039797805.1 Verrucomicrobiota bacterium | reverse complement strand
CGATCATCAGACAACGGGCCGCGCCAAAGGCAAGACCCCGGCACTCTTTCGGTAGAGTACGGGGTAACCAGGCGGACCTCTCAGGCCGTCCGGGAGGCTCGCGCCCAGCAGGAACCCGAATCAAGCTTGACGACCGACATTTCTGTAATTACAGAAAAGATCATGAAACTTACCCCCACCATGGAAAAGTTTATCCTCCACTGGGGAGAGATGGGCTGGCGCTGGGGCATCAACCGCTCGGTCGCGCAGGTGCACGCGCTCCTGATGCTTTCGCCCCAACCGCTGGCCGCGGACGAGATCTGCACGGCGCTCAATGTCGCCCGGTCGAATGTCAGCACCAGCCTCAAGGAACTGCAGGGCTGGGGCCTCATCCGCACGGTGCATGTCTTCGGCGACCGGCGCGAGCACTTCGAGACGCTCAAGGATGTGTGGGAGATGTTCCTGATCATCCTGCGGGAACGGAAAAAGCGCGAACTCGACCCCACGCTGGCCGCGCTCCGCGAGTGCGCCGACGCCGCCGAGAGCGGCAAGAGCGATACCGAATACACTGCCCGCCGCCTGCGCGAACTCAGTGAGTTCATGGAACTCACGACCGCCTGGGCCGACAAGGCCCAGTCGCTCACCCCGTCCTCCGCCAAGAAACTTTGTGCCCTCGGGGAAAAGGTCTTCCGCCTCGTCTGAGGCGTTTGTTTGGAACCAAATTTTCTCAAATAACAGAAATAACAAAAATCAGAAAATCAACATGAAGCAGGCCAGCCCAGTGCCGGTCACGAAAGGCCCCGAGGAACCCCGACCCGCGGGATCGGCGCCAGCGGATCTGATGACCTGGTTCATCGCGGATTGGAGCGGCATGGTTTTCTTTCACTACCGGGTCCCGGCGACAGTGCTTCAACCCCAGGTTCCGCACAGGCTCGATCTGTACAAAGGCAGCGCGTGGGTGAGTCTGGTGTTTTTTCGCCTGGAAAAGATGCGGCCTCCGGGCACCGGGCTGCTGGGGCGCGCCCTGTTGCGGCCGATTTCGGATCACGTTTTCCTCAATGTTCGCACCTATGTGCGGGGAGCAGCCGGACCGGGCATTCATTTTCTCGCGGAGTGGATACCCAACCGCTTGAGCGCTTGGATCGGTCCGCGCACCTACGGGCTGCCCTACCGGCTCGGAACCTTCGACGCGGATCTCGTCGGAGCAGGTAACGGGATCGGTCGCATCAACCTCAAGGATTCCGCGCACGGTGCCGGGCTTAACCTGACGTTTCCGGTGCGTGCGGACAGGTTGGCGCGTGCCCAACCGAACACCGCCGACGAATTCCTGCTCGAGCGCTACACCGCCTACACCAGCCGGGCGGGCGTGGACCGCGCCTTCCGCGTGGCCCATGAACCGTGGGAGTTTCACGCGGTGGACTGGCTGCGGGCTGACATCACTCTGTTGAAAGAGGCGTTCCCCTGGTTTGCGCACGCTGACTACGACAGCGCGCATCTTACCCCGGGATTGAGGGACGTCCGCATGAGCCGGCCGGTCAGATTGCACGCCCCGGTGGCGGTCCACGCAAACGCCCCACGTCTCGTCCCCACGAAGATCCGCGTCACCTGAACCGCCTTCCCCTAGCCATCCAACCAACCACCAACGAGGACATCGCCATGAACCACACCGTATTCGCCTATCTGGTCTATCTGCCGGTCGCGATCGCCATGACCATCTGGGTCGCGCGTACCTTGCATCGCAACGGACGGGTCTTTCTCGTCCAGGCCTTCCGCGGCCGCGAGGACATGGCCGACTCGGTCAACCACCTGCTCGTGGTTGGGTTTTACCTGATCAACCTCGGGTTCATCGCCACGGCGCTGCGCTACGGTGACAAACCGCACGATGCGCAGGAGGTCATCGAGTTTCTCAGCACCAAGCTCGGCATCGTCATGGTCGTGCTCGGCGCGATGCACTTCTTCAACATGTTCAACTTCGACAAAATGCGCCGCAAGGGGTTGCGCCCGGAGGCTGGCCACGTCGAACCGCCGGCCCTGACGGCGACCAAGGCCTGAACCCAGACCGGTGGAAGAGCCAACGTTGCTCTCCTCTGAACCAGCACCGCCATGAAAATCATCATCCCCGGAGGCAATGGCCAGGTTGGGCGCCTGCTCATCCGCGCGTTCGTGCGCGAGGGGCATGAATGTGTCGTGCTCACACGCAGGGCGCAGGCGGGGATAACCGGAGCGCGGGTCGTGGCGTGGGATGGCCGCACTCTGGGGCCGTGGGTGGCGGAACTGGAGGGGGCCGACGTGGTGATCAATCTGGCCGGCCGCTCGGTCGATTGCCGCTACCATGAACGCAACCTCGCCGAGATGATGGACTCACGGGTGAAATCGACCCGCGTGCTCGGACAGGCCATCGCGGCCGCGAAGCGCCCACCCCGTGTCTGGCTGCAGGCGGGCACGGCCACGATCTACGCCCACCGCTTCGACGCACCCAACGACGAGGCCACGGGAGTGATCGGCGGACACGAACCAGGCGTGCCTGCCTTGTGGGGGCGGAGCATCGCCATCGCCCAGGCTTGGGAGAATGAAGTCAGGACCGCCACCACGCCGCACACGCGTAAAGTGATTCTCCGCTCGGCCATGGTCATGAGCCCCGACCGGGGCGGGGTGTTCAGCGTTTTGGCGCGACTGGCCCGCATCGGCATCGGTCAACAAGGCAACGGCCGGCAATTCGTCTCCTGGATCCATGAGCACGATTTCGTGGCCGCGGTGAAGCTCCTGATCACCCGCGACGACCTGACGGGTGAATTCAATCTGTGCTCGCCCCATCCGTTGCCGAACAGGGATTTCATGGCCGCCTTGCACCGCGCGGTCGGACGCCGGCTGAGTGTGCCGGTGCCAGCCTGGGCGCTGGAGATCGGCGCATTCTTTCTCCGCACCGAAACCGAACTCATCTTGAAGAGCCGGCGCGTCGTCCCCGGTCGGTTGCTCGAAGCTGGCTTTCAATTCCGCCATCCTCAATGGCCCGCTGCGGCGAGGGAGTTGGTCGGCCGAGGCTAGTAACCCCAACCACCCATGAAACTGACCCGCGGTAAACGCATCGCCATTGAACTTGTCGGGCCACCTATGATGGGGGTGATCATCCTGCTGACGATCGCGGAGGGGCATGCGCTTTGGGATTTCACCCAAGGCAACCACCGCTGGTTGGGCCACGGGAGGTTCCTCAAAGACATCTGGATTCTTTTCCTGATCGCCTACGTTTTCGCCGGGCTCCAAAGCATCGTCTACACCTTGGTCATGGAATGGCGGTTCTCCGCTGGATTGGATCCTCGCGGCTGGCGGGCGGTGGTCTGGTCCACGTCCCTGGGTTTTCTCTCCGGAGCAGCCATCGTGGCCTCTTATGGGTGGGGGCGGACGGACACGCTCGACGGCTGGTTGTATTTCGGCGGCCTCGGCACGGTGGTCGGGTGCGGGATGGGCCTGCTCGTCAAGCTGCTGTCACCAACCCGTACAGGCCGCGACTGAGGACTCGCCAACACGAATTTTGCCTTTAGGAATCGGCGCATGGCATGGCGAATTGATGCTGCGGTTGTGCGGGGCGAACTGGACAACCGCGTGCGCGGTCAGGTGACGGGACGCCTCTGGCTGACCGGTCTCGAGGAGCCGATCGAACTCAAGCTCAGGGGCAATTGCTGGCGCGACCTCGCCGGACGACGGTTGGAGTTCGTCAATCCTTCACCGCAGAACGGATTTTGGGATGACCTGAATTTGCGGCAGGAAGGAGTGGTCGGAGACATCACGGCTTCGCGCAAGGTCAAGGTGCCCGACATCCCGATGGAGCAGATCGGTGAATACTATGCCGCCAAGAAGCCCTTTCCGTGGCACTGGGGGAACTCGCTCTATCTGGAATGGTTCGGGGAAGCCAACGGCCGTATCGTGCTTGAGACGGCCGCGTTTGACCTGAAGATCGTGGGGGAGCCTGCGTGGGAAATGTCCGAGGGGGAGGAAACGACGCAACGCCAAGCCAACGCCGCGGCCTTGACCGCTTTCATGGCAGATCTGACCGCATCGGCGGAGGATGACGGGGCCGCGCACGAGGACACCGCGTGGAATGAAGCGGCGCAGACCGAGGAGGAGGCGGAGCAGATGCAGGCCCGAAGCGAATTGTTGGCCGACCGCATCCAGGCCCGGCTGGCCCGCGAGGGCGCGGAGGCTGATTACGAAAAGATCATGGCGGAGGAGATTGCCCGCCTGAGCCGCGAGCTCGGCGAACCTGAGCCGACGCCCGAAGATCTGGCCTGGAACGCCACGTTGATTGAGGAAGCCAACCGGGCGGCCGAGGAGGCCATCGAAAACCCCGACCCGGATCTGGATGAGGAACTCGCGACCGTTCATCCGGTGGCCGACCAAGCGCGCGAACTCACGCTCCTGCTGATGGACGTGTCGGAGGAACACGGCTGGATTCCGGAGCACGCGTCCGACGAACACCCCGCGGCGGACCTGGTCAACGCCGTGATGAAGGCCGGCGTGAAACTGGCCGGCGCGCTCAACGGCCAGTCGTGGCCTCCGCCGGTGGAGTTTTGCGCCGGGATTCTCGTCCGCCTGAAAAAGGCCCGTGTCTATCTGGACGACGCCTTGCGCGCGACGGAGAGCTGCCACGAGGAAAAACTCATCCCACCGGCGCAGATGGGTCCGATTATGGTGCAGATCATCGATCTGGAAAAGGACGTCGACGAACTCATCGACGAGTTGAGGGAACGGTTGAAAGGGAAAGCAGAGTAAGGATCCGCCGCGACAAGCTCCGGCGTATTGCCAGCTTCTCTCTCGGGCGGGTCGCCTGCGCTCCAGCAGCCGTCCGATCTGTACCAACGGCCACCACGCGGTCGGTCTTATTGAGGATTACGCAAAGAAGCGACACACCCCGTCGCTTCGCGCCACCCCTCTTCCTAGAGGGGACCCAATCAACTGGTCCGGAAATCCCCTCTAGGAAGAGGGGTGCCCGCCAGGGCGGTG